>NZ_NERM01000046.1:0-18504 GCF_002215235.1 Rhodococcus sp. BUPNP1 | reverse complement strand
AGGTCGGGTGGCCAGTCCTTTCAAGCCCCACTCGAGAGTGGGCAAACCTTATGCAGCCTCGCCCGGCCCGCCCGGGTTACAGCTCAACGTAACTCTCACGAAGTAACTGCACCTACGAACTTAAGGACCTCATGCAACTCGAACACACACTGTCCGTTCCCGCCCCGGTCGACGAGGTGTGGACCGCCCTGCTGAATCCGGAGAAGGTCGCGCCGTGCATGCCGGGCGCGACGCTCACCGGGGTCGACGGCGACACGTTCACCGGGACCGTCAAGGTGAAGCTCGGACCGGTGGCGCTCACGTTCAAGGGCACCGGCGTGTACGTCGAGAAGGACGAGAGCGCCCGCCGGGCGGTCATCGAGGCCAATGCGAAGGACACCCGAGGCAACGGCACGGTGGCCGCGACCATCACCGTCACCCTCACCGGCGACGGCGACCGCACCGACGGCATCGTGAGCACCGACATGAAGATCACCGGCAAGCCCGCCCAGTTCGGGCGGGGGATGATCTCGGATGTCGGTGGGAAGATCCTCGAGCAGTTCGCGGACTGCCTGTCGAAGAAGCTCGGACCCGAAGCGGCGGCCTCCTCCACGTCCTCCTCTGTGTCCTCCTCCTCCGCGGCGACCGCTGAGGCAGCCGAGTCGCAGCCCAACGAGTCCGTGCCGGCGAGCCCGCCGCTCACCGCCGCGGGTTCGGGCGACGAGCCGGCCGGTGGAGCATTCGTCGGGCCCGGCGCCGGGGACGACGACTCCGCGCAGCTGCGGCCGAACGAGTCGGTTCCGCCCAGCCCGGTGAGCGCCTCACCGGCGCCGACGATGACCTCGACGCCTCCCACGCCGTCGACGACTCCCTCCCCGGCCGCGCCCCCGCAGCCCGAGGCCGAACCGCTCGATCTCATGCAGTACGCGAAGGGATCGGTCGCGACGCGGGTCGCGCCGGTGGGAGTGATCGCGATCCTCGTCGTGGTCATCGCGGTGATCCTCCAGCGTCGATCGGGACGCTGACCTCACCGGATCCACTCGAACGCTGCGGATCGAGCCCCGTCGAACGGGCCGGTCCGCAGCGTTCGTCGTCGTCAGCCCGCCTGTGCTGCGACGCGGCGACGCCCGACCGGGTCGAGCTGCGCGCGGAGCCAGGCGTGCGCGGGATCCGCATCGCGCTCGGCGTGCCACACTGCGAATTCACGCAGGGGCGGCAGCTGGAAGGTCGGTTCCAGGATGCGCAGCGACGCCGACTCGGCGAGGTGGCGGGCCATTCGTTCGGGCAGGAAGGTGATCATGCGGGTGTTCTCCAGGGCGTACGGGAGAACCGCAAGGTTGCCGCTGGTCGCGCCGACGCGGGCCACCACCCCGGCACGCAGCAGCGCGCGGCCGAGGTTGGTGTCGTCGGAGTACTGCGCGTAGGACAGCAGCGGGTACCGGCCGAGCACTTCACGTGTGAGCTTGGTGCCGGTGTACGGGTGGCCGGACCAGACCGCCCCGACGAATCTGTCGGACAGCACGACCTGCCTCCGGCAGGTCTCGAACTCCGGGGATTCGAGGACGTATTCCGGCAACACCGCGAGGTCGATCTCGAACCGCCGGAAGGCATCGAGACCGGCGCCGTTGACCGGCAGCAGATCGAAACGGATGTTGGCCGGGGTGCTCCCCCGCACCAGCAGGCGCAGGAGGGTGATCTCCGCATAGTCGCCGGTCATGATCGTGAAGGTGCGCGAATCCGTCGCGGGGTCGAAACCGGGTGCGGCCAGCACCGAACGCTCGAGGGTCCGCAGCACCTCACGGAGCGGTTCGATGATCGCCTGGGCCCGCGCGGTGGGACGCAGTGTGCGGCCGCTCTTCACGAGAAGCGGATCGTCGAATTGCTTGCGCAACCGGGCGAGAGCCGTACTCGTGGCCGGTTGCGACATGTTCAGTCGCCGCGCCGCACGCGTGACATTGCGTTCGGAGAGCAGGACTTCGAGGACGACGAGCAGGTTGAGATCGACCCGTCGCAGATCCATGCGCCCCCTGACATCGAAACCCGGCGGAACGGGAAATTCCGGCGGCATCGTAGCGCACGACCGTGATGTATACGCAAGGTCGAATACCAGCTATCGGACTTGGACGGCGATCTTGTGAGCGCAGCGAAGTACTACCTACTCTGACCCACGTCCTGACGGCAGCGAACCGTGATTCGCCCTGGCCCGAATTTCGAAGGCGAAATTCTTCACTTGCCGAAGTCCAGTTTCGGCCGGCCGCCGACTCAGGCAGGTAGAGAGGTTCGGGGGCGAAACGTTGTGAGTCTCATGAGGAAATTCCGGCAGCACACGCCGGACAACTGGCGTCTGTGGCGCAGGATGACCGCGGTCGTCGCCGTCCCCATCGTCGCCGCGACCCTGTACGGCTCGCTCCGCGTCTACGACCTCTACCAGGAGAACGACGCCTACAGCGCCGCCGCCGAGAACGTCTCCATCCTGCCGACCCTCGCCGACTACGCCACCAGTGTCACCGGTGCCGCCGCAGCGACGATCCTGTCGATCCCCGTCGACAACGGCGCCCAGGTCGCCCGCGAATCCGCCACGACGCTGCGCGACCACATCGACGCCAAGGATCTCGATCCGCAGATCGCGGCGATGATCAACCGCATGCTCGCCGAGGGCGAGAGCCTGCTCGACAGCGCGTCGTCGGGAACCCTGGCGCCGACCGTGGCCAGCGAGCGCGCCGAAGGATTCGTCAGCCGCGCCCAGGCCGCCTACCGCGCTATCACGACCACCACGGACGACCCCACCGTCCAGCGCGAGAGCGCGACACTTCTCGACCTGTGGGACACCCAGTGGTCCCTGCTCGACCAGGTCCTCGCGTACTCCGCGCTGAGCGCCGGAACCGACGGTGCCCTGTTGATGTGGAACAACGCCCTCGGTGTCGAGTCCGCGCGACTGGCCGTCCTCCGCGACACCTTCGTCGAGAACGAGGCCGCAGACGCCTCGCGGGTGGACGGTCTGATGACCCAACTCGAGAACCGCCGCAGCCTCACGGCCAACCTCGACAACGAAGAGGGCAACGTCGCCGCCCTGCGCGGGTCGATCTTCGAAAGTCTCATGATCTACCAGGAGGAGGTCGCCGGTTCCGCGACCCGAGCCGTGGCCGCCCTCGACGACCTCGCGGCCGGAGCGCGCACCGAAGCCCTCAAGAACGCCATCGGTGTCGCGATCATCCTGCTGCTCGCCCTCACCCTGGCGATCGTGATCGCGATGTCGCTCGTCCGGCCGCTGCGCCGGCTGCGCGACGACACTCTGCGCACCGCCGAACAGGATCTTCCCGCCGCACTCGCGGCGATCAAGGACGGCGCCGAGATCGAATCCGTCACACTCGATCCGGTCCGCGTCCACACCCGCGAGGAGATCGGTGAGGTCGCGCGCGCCGTCGACAGCATGAACGAGGGCGCCCTGCGTCTGGCCGGCGAACAGGCTCAGCTGCGCCGCCAGGTCAACGAGATGCTCGAGACCCTCGCCCGCCGAAACAAGACGCTCGTGGAACAGCAACTGGCGCTGATCGATTCGCTCGAACACGAAGAGCGCGATCCGACACGTCTGCAGAACCTGTTCGCACTCGACCACCTCGCGGCCCGCATGCGGCGCACCGGCGACTCGCTGCTCGTCCTCGCCGGTACCCGCCAGCGTCTCGGCCGCGTCCCCGACACACCGCTCGTCGACGTCCTGCGCGCGTCGGTCTCCCAGGTCGAGAACTACCAGCGCGTGAACATCGGAAATGCGCCGGACGGCAATCTGGTCGGCAGCGCCGTCACCGACGTCGTCCACATGATCGCCGAGCTCCTCGACAACGCACTGCGCGCCTCACCGCCCGAGAGCACCGTGGCGTTCGCGTTCTCCCGGGCCGTCGACGGTGGCCTCCTCCTCGAGATCGCCGACCGTGGAATCGGTATTCCCGCAGACGAACTCGCGGACATCAACATGCGGCTGGGTTCGGACGGCGAAGCCGGATCCGGTGCCGCACGGCGAATGGGTCTGTTCGTGGTCGCGCGCCTCGCCGATCGTCACGGCATCACGGTGCGTCTGCGTCCGACCTTCGACTCGTCCACCAATGCCGGCATCACCGCGAGCATCTACCTGCCGACCAGCCTGCTCAAGGGAACCGGCCGGAACCACGACGATCCGTACCGGATCGATCGGCCGCGCCGCCTGCCCGATCCCCCGTCGGAGTACGGCGAGCAGTTCCACGCCGACCCGGCATCCGGATCGCAGCCGGCGGTCGGAAACCGTCACTCGGCACCCACCCCCGCTCTCGCGACACCCGGGACGAGCCCGGGCATCCGGCGCGGACAGCTGCACGAACGATGGGTTCCCCGCGGCGCAGGACAGTAGGCGGACAGCGGGTGGGTGGTCTGCCATCCTGACGGCATGACCGTTCCCCGCGTCGACGTCCACCAGCACGTCTGGCCGGCACCGCTCGTCGCGGCGTTGCGGGCACGCACACGTGCGCCGCGGCTCGTCGGATGGACGCTGTACCTCGACGGTGAACCCCCGTACGAGGTGCGACCCGAGGATCATTCGATCGCCCGGCGGGCCGAGCTCGCGGCGCAGGACGGCATCGACCTGGTGCTGGTGTCGTTGTCGAGCCCGCTGGGGATCGAATCGCTGCCCGCAGCCGACGCGGCCGGTCTGCTCGACGCCTACCACGAGGGAGTGCTCGCGCTGCCGCGCCCGTTCGGGGCGTGGGCGGCGGCGTCGGTCGACGATCCCGATCCCGCGGCGCTGCGCGAGGTGCTCGGGGCGGGTTGCGTCGGTCTCCAGCTTCCCGCCACCGCGTTGGCGGATGCCGACGGCTACGCGCGGTGCGCCCCGCTCCTCGACGAACTCGACCGCGTCGGTGCTCCCCTGTTCGTGCATCCCGGGCCCGCCGCGGCCGATCCGTCGGCTCCGCCGTGGTGGCCGGCGATGGTGTCGTACGTGGCGCAGATGCACACCGCGTGGTTCGCCTGGCACGAGTACGGGGCCCCTCGCCTCCCCGGACTGCGCGTGGGGTTCGCGATGCTCGCCGGACTCGCGCCGCTGCACGCCGACCGGATGGCTGCGCGCGGCGGACCGGCGACGATCCCGTCGGCCGAAGTGTTCGTCGACACCTCGTCGTACGGTCCCGAGATCGTCGAGGCCGTGGCGGCCGGACTCGGCCCCGACCGCGTCGTGCTCGGCTCGGACCGCCCGTACGCAGCACCGTTGCTGTTCGGCGACGAGCGCGACGAGCCCGTACGGCGACGCAATCCGGCCCGGTTGTTCCGAACGTCACACGAGTGAAAACCTTGACAGCGCCGCATCCGGCCGCTGAAGTGAGCGACATGCATCTTCCGGCGACCCTGCGGCATCGCAGGCTTCATGTGGACTACGTCCGCATCGCCGGTGGTTTCTGTGGTTGTCGCGCCTGTCGTTGATCCCGGCCCGACCCACTTCTTCTGCCCGGACGACCCTTCGGTCCCGTCCGGCTCCTGTTTCGAGGAACCACGATGCCTGCTGCTCTTCTGTCCCCCTCCGTGCGCGTCGATCTTGCCGAGATCGTCCGTGACATCGCCGCGGACGTCGCCCGCTGGCGGCCGCTCGTCCGCTTCGACGAGACCGAACGCTGGTACACCCGGCTCGCCGTCGCCGACGACTACGAGGTGTGGTTGCTGAGCTGGCTTCCCGGTCAGCGCACCGGGATCCACGATCACGGTGGCAGTGCCGGCGCGTTCGCCGTCGCGCAGGGACGGGTCCGGGAGGACACCGTCGACCAGCCGTGGTCGGAAGACCTTCCCGGGCAACATGTGACGCTCTCCCGCACCCATCTGTCGGCCGGTGCCACGCGTCGATTCGACGGCCGGCACGTGCACGAGGTCGTCAACGACGGCCGCGTCCCGGCGGTGACGGTGCACGCCTACGCCCCCGCACTGGACTCGATGAGCCGATACCGGCTCGAGAGCGGCATCCTCACCCTCGCGACCTCGGAGCGTGCCGGCGACGACTGGTGATCCACTCGTGACAAATCCGGCACAGTGGGTATCCGCCGGGATAGAGTCGAAAACCGACCGTGCCGCATCCGAGGGAGCAACCCGTGAAACGCTTCGCACGCACCACCGCACTTCTCGCCGTGTCCGCCTTCGCCCTGGCCGCCTGTTCCGGCGGCGGAGACGAGGATCCCCTCGCCGGGGATACCGCGGACGGAGGCGCGATCGTCGTCGGTTCGGCGAACTTCCCGGAGAACGTCCTGCTCGCGGAGATCTACTCGCAGGCGCTCGAGAGCGCGGGGGCCGAGGTCACCCGCCAGTTCAACATCGGCAGCCGCGAGATCTACTACGACCAGGTCGCCTCGGGTGCCATCACCCTCGTCCCGGAGTACAACGGCGCACTGCTCGCCCGGATCGACCCCGACAGCACGGCCTCGACCACCGAGGACGTCAATGCGGCCCTGTCCGAAGCTCTTCCGGACGGGCTCGAGATCCTGGCCTCCGCCCCCGGTGAGAACAAGGACGCCCTCGTCGTCACCGAGGAGACCGCGCAGCGCTACAACCTGGTGAGCATCGCCGATCTCGCGCCGGTCGCCGGTGAACTCGTCCTCGGCGGACCGCCGGAGTTCGAGACACGCCAGCAGGGTGTCGTGGGTCTGCGTGAGGTGTACGGGGTCGAGTTCCGCGAATTCGTCCCCACCGACACCGGCGGTCCCATCACCATCCGCGCTCTCTCGGACGGCACCGTGCAGGCCGCGAACATCTTCACCACCGATCCGTCGCTGAGCACCGAACCGTTTGTGGCGCTGGAGGACCCGGAGTCGGTCTTCGGAGCCCAGAACGTCACCCCGCTGGTGCATCGCGCCGATCTCGACGACGACGACGTCGCGAAGATCGACGCCGTGTCCGAGAAGCTCACCACCGACACCCTCGTCGTCCTGGTCGGACAGGTGGTCACCGACGGCCGCGACATCGACGTCGTCGCCGAGGAGTGGTTGCAGCAGAACGATCTGAACTGACGGAAGTCGGTGCCGCGTGATCACATTCGACAACGTCGAGAAGCGTTATCCCGACGGGACCGTCGCCGTCGACGGACTCTCGCTGGAGGTCCCGACGGGCACCCTGACGGTGTTCGTCGGGCCGTCGGGCTGCGGGAAGACCACCTCGTTGCGCATGATCAACCGGATGGTCGAACCCTCGGGCGGGCGTGTGCTCGTCGGGGGCCGCGACGTCCGGGACGAGGATCCCCGGATCCTGCGCCGCGGCATCGGATACGTCATCCAGCACGCCGGGCTGTTCCCCCACCGCACGGTGGTCGACAACGTCGCCACCGTGCCCCGGTTGCTCGGCGCGAGCCGTAAGGAGGCCCGCGCGACCGCGATGGACGTGCTCACCCGGGTCGGACTCGGAAAGGAGCTGGCGCAACGCTATCCGGCGCAGCTGTCCGGCGGGCAGCAGCAACGTGTCGGGGTGGCCCGCGCGCTGGCGGCCGATCCTCCGATCCTGTTGATGGACGAGCCGTTCTCCGCGGTCGATCCCGTGGTCCGCAAGGATCTGCAGGACGAACTCCTGCGCCTGCAATCGGTGCTGGCCAAGACGATCGTGCTCGTCACCCACGACATCGACGAGGCGATCAAACTGGGCGACCGCGTGGCCGTCCTGCGACCGCGCGGGGTGCTCGCCCAGTACGCGACACCGGAGGAGCTTCTCACCTCCCCCGCCGACGATTTCGTCGCCGGATTCCTCGGCGTCGATCGCGGTGTGCGGCTCATGTCGTTCTTCTCGTCCGCCGACCTGCCGCTGCGCACCGACCCGATCGTCACCCGCGATGCCGCCGAACTCGCCGTCGGCGACGGCTGGCTGCTCGTCGTCGACGACGACGGACGCCCGACGGGGTGGCGCGACGGCAGTGCCGATGCGGAATTCCTGCCGGCCGGAAGGCCGTTCGTTCCCGGACGGGATCCGCTGCGCGTCGTGCTCGATGCGGCCGTGCTCTCACCCTCGGGCCATGCCGTGGCGGTGGACGACGACGGACGCGCGCTCGGGGTGATCAGCAGCGAAGAGGTGGCGGCGGCGGTCCGCGCGGCGCACAACCACCGGGAGGCCGGCACCCCGTCCCCGCTCGAGATGCGGAAGTCGCGGTGAGCCTGCGGATTCCCGGTTATCTCGGGACGTTCTGGGAACTGCTCGGCGATCATCTCGTCATGGCGCTCGGCGCGTCGCTGCTCGGCCTCGTCCTCGCCCTGCCGTTGGGCCTGGCGTGTGTGCGGTGGCCGCGGGTGTACGCCCCGGTTCTCGCGGTGTGCAGCGTTCTGTACTCGATTCCGTCGCTTGCCTTCTTCGTGCTGCTCATCGCGTTCACCGGGATCAGCCGGACCACGGTGATCCTTCCGCTGGCCGTCTACGCGCTGGCGGGCCTCGTCCCGAACGTCGTCGACGGGTTGCGCGCCGTGCCCGACAGTGTCCGCCAGTCGGCGGTGGCGATGGGATTCTCGACACCGCGCCGGTTGCTCACCGTCGACCTGCCGCTGGCGATCCCTGCGGTCATCGCGGGACTGCGGGTCGCGACGGTCGCGAACATCAGCATGGTGAGCGTCGGAGCGCTCATCGGCATGGGTGCGTTCGGGGCGTTGTTCACCGCGTCGGTGCAGCTCGACCGGCTCGATCTGGCGATCATCGGCATCATCGCGACCGTCGTGATGGCACTGGTCGTCGACGCGGTGCTCGTACTCGTCCAGCGTCTCGCCACGCCGTGGATGCGCCGCACCTCGAAGGTGTCCCGATGACGACCCTGCTGAACTATCTGGCCGAGTACTTCGGCGACTCCGCGAACTGGTCGGGTGCGTCCGGGATCCCGACGCGACTGACCCAGCACTTCGGCTACACCCTGCTCGCGTTCGTGATCTCCGTGCTCCTCGCGTTGCCGCTCGGCCTGTGGACGGGTCACACGGGCCGCGGCGGCGTCTTCATGTCCCTCACGGCGAATGCCGCACGCGCCCTCCCCACCTACGGCCTGCTCGTGTTGCTGGTCGTGCTGTACGGGATCGGGCTGGTTCCGGTGATGGTGCCGCTGGTGGCGCTCGCGATCCCACCCATCCTGTTGAACTCCTACGAAGGGATCCGCGGGGTCGACCCGGCACTGACCGACGCCGCCCGCGGGATGGGGATGACCTCGTCCCAGATCCTGCTGCGGGCCCAGCTCCCGGTGGCTCTGCCGCTGATCCTCGTGGGCCTGCGCACCGCCGCCGTGCAGATCGTCGCGACCGCGACCATCGCCGCGGCGGTGAGCTTCGGCGGGGTGGGCAGGCCCATCGTCGACGGTCTCGCGCGCAGCGACTATGCCCTGGTCGTAGGCGGTGCCGCCCTGGCCGGGATCTGCTCGCTGGTGATCCTCGCGCTCTTCGCGGTCCTCGGTCGGGTGCTCGTCTCACCCGGCGTCCGGGCCTCGCGCGACTAGCCCGTACGACCCCTCCGACGCCTCCTTCGGAACCGACGAACGTGTCGGTGGCCCGGAGCACACTGGAGGTAGAGACGAAGTCCTATCGAGGAGGCGCAGGTGCGATGTATGCGCAACGCGAAACCTACTTCGGCTGGACGTCTCGGCGCGTACCCCTGTACGCAGCCGCGCAGCCCACGGCATCCCCGGCCACACCGGCCGCATCCGGTCCGAGCGTCCGTCCCGACGACGAGAGCGTTCCCTCGGGTGTGACGCTCGACCGCATCCTGCCCGAGTCCGTGCTGCACGGCCGTCTGGTCGCGTATCACGACGCGGACGAGGACAGGGACTACGTGGCCGTGGCGGTCGGCGCGGTGGCGGGCGAGAACGATGTACCGGTCCGGGTGGCCGAGGAGGAGACACTCGTGGTGTCCGCGGCCCGCAGCGTGATCAACGGGGTCCTCGTCGGCACGGAGGACGACGACCTCGACGAACTGGAGGTCGCCCGTCAGCTCCGCTTCGGCGGACCTGTCCGCGACCTGCTGGAATACATCGGCGCACGGTCGGTCGTGGTCGACTGGAGCCCCGCTGTGGCGTGATCCGACGGGGCCGTGGCGTGATGTGACCGAGGCCCTGTCATCGCGGATGTGTGACGCGCCGACACACACATCTGCAACGACTCGGCGTTCAGGTGGTACGGTCGTAGGTGTCCCCGTGACCAAAACGTAATAATTCGGGGATTATCGCAGCCCTGGGGTGGGTACCCGAGCGCTCGGGTTCCACTGGGAGGGTGACCGGAAGTGGCGATGCCGGACTGATAGCTACGCCCGTCGGGGGCAGCCCGGCATCGCCACTTTCGACCGGTCTTCCGTGACTCAGTTCTCCGTTACCGGCACAGCAGCGGCCAGGGAGGCCAGAGCTGCCGGAGTCTCGACCGCGAGGAGATGACCCACCTCGGGAAGCGCGACGAAATGCGCACCCATGTCGTCGGCCAGCTTGTTCAACGCGTCGACCTGCACGAGGGGATCCTTGCTTCCCACGACGACCTCGACCGGACGCCCACGCCAACGGCGCAGCACGGCTCGGTCGATGCGGGGCATGTTCGTCAGCGACGTGCAGTACGCGCCGACGCGGCAGGACCACCGCAGGGTCTGCTCGTCGGGCCGGTAGTCGCATCCGGCGAGTGCCCTGAGGTAGCGCTCGGTGTTCTCGAGGTTGGGCTCGTTGCGCCACTGCAGGCCCGGAATGAGGGCACGGTTCCACCGGACGCGCGGGACGAGACCCAGCGGCGCGGCGATCACCAGCTTCTCGATCCGGTCGGGATCCTCCACCGCGGCGGCCACCGATGCCGACCAGCCGAGACCGATCACGGGAACCCGCTCGACGCCGAGTGCATCGAGCACCTCGACCAGCCAGTGGCCGTAGACGCTGTGGATCCGGCTGTCGGGCCGGCTGCCCGCGCTCGCACCGGGAAGACCCGGGACGTCCACGAGCACCACCCGGTGCTGCTCACCGAACTGCTCGGCGAGCAGACGCAGCCCCGCCGCCGGGAGGTCGCCACCCGCGAGCACCACGATCGGCGGTGCGGTGGCAGGGCCCGTGGTGAGCACGTAGGTGTCGCCCAGCGACGTGCGGGCGACGTGCTCCTCGACGGGACGCTCCCAGTAGGTCAGCAATCCTGTGCACGCGTGGTGGATCACGCTGCCGTCTCCGGGGCAGCGGTAGGGCGAACGTGTCAGCAACGCCATCATCCTCCTACCCGGACGATTCCGGGGACGACGAGGGATTCAGGGAACGGCATGAATGGATCTTCTTTCGTGGGGTACGAGCGTCTTTCGCCGCCCAACCTCGGGCACACCGCACGACACCGTAGCCCAGTGCTCGGTGTGAACGCCACCCGTGGTTCCGGAAAATTTCACAGCCGTCCCTCACGTCACATTCGTGCCGAATGCCGTTTCACCCCTGCGCCTCCAGGTCCTCCCACGAGGCGTGGACCTGGGGCCGGAAGCCGTAGCCGGTATCGGGCTCGGGCAGATGTGCTTCGGGGTCGATCACGACGACCTCCACCCCGTCGCGATGGAGCCGACCGATCATCTCCAGCAACATCCTTCGGCCGACGGGCAGGATCGTACGGACGAGGGACAGGTCGAAGACCAGGCGTTTCGTCGCTACCGGTTCGTCGACCACGGCCGTCACGAGACCCTCGGCACTGGTGAACTGGAGGTCGCCCTGCAACTCGAGCAGAGTGAGAGCCTCGTCACCCTCGCCGATGACATGTCTTCTGCGCAACACCGAGTGTGCGACCATCGGCGCGTCCATCAGATGCAGGTTCATATCGCGGGAGAGACGACCGAAGGCGGCGACCCCCTGGACGCTGGTGCCGTGGTCGTCGAGGCGCGGCGAGTACGCCGCAATACCCAACTGTCCCGGTAGGATTCCTATGATTCCGCCGGACACGCCGCTCTTGGCAGGGATACCGACAGTGGAGAGCCAGTCCCCCGCCGCGTCGTACATCCCGCAGGTCGCCATCACCGACAGCACCTGGCGCACCACGTCGCGCGAGAAGATCTCCTCGCATGTCACGGGTTGCACGCCGCCCGCCGCGAGTGTCGCGGCCATCATCGCGAGGTCCTTGGTCGTCACCGTCACCGAGCACTGCCGGATGTACCCCTCGACGATCTCGTCGGGATCGTCCTCGAAAACCTCGTACCCCCGAAGGAGATTGGCGATGGCGACATTGCGATAGGAGTTCTCGAGTTCCGACGACGCGACCTTCTCGTCGATTGCCAGGTCGCGGCCGGCCAGGGACGACAGCAGGGAGCGGATGTCCTCCACCGAGTCCTCGACCGGCCTGTCGTCGAGCACCAGGGCGTGTGCAGCGAGCGCACCGGCATTGATCATCGGGTTCAGCGGACGGCCCGTGTTGCGTTCGAGCGAGACCTCGTTGAACGCCTCCCCGGACGGTTCGACGTCGATCACGTCGAGTACGGCGTCGAACCCTCTCTGCTGCAGTGCGAGACCGTAGACGAAGGGCTTCGAGATCGACTGGATCGTGAACTCGGTGTCGTCGTCGCCCACCGAGTACATCGCCCCCTCGGCGGTCACGAGGGTGAGGGCGAACCGGTCCGGGTCGGCCCTCGCCAGTTCGGGGATGTAATCGGCGAGTGCGCCCGAACTGTCGGCACATCCTCGGAGCACTTCGGTCAGATAATCCGGCAACGGTGAACGCATGTATTCATCGTGACCGAATCGGACGCTGCCGGGGCGGGGAGTGACGAAGGCGATTGAACCGACAGACCGGCGGGTATGCCATCCCCATGACTGCTCTGTCGTCGGCGCTGTCCGTGCCGTTCCGAGTGGGATCCGCGCTGCGCGGAGCACGCGTGTTCCATCCGCGCGGCGCGACCTTCGAAGGGGTCGCCGAACTCGAGTCGTCCTGGTGGCCGCAGCAGATCCCCCGCCCTACCCCTGTCGTCGCCCGGGTGTCGCGGGGCATCGGCACACCGGACGGGATGCCGGACGTTCTCGGTCTCGCGGTGCGCTTCGCCGCGAAGACCGGCCCGTGGGACATCCTCCTCGCGTCGGCCTATCTGCCCGGCCGGGTGGCGCTGCTACCGGCCCGCTCGTGGTCGAGTGCCCGCTACAGCACACTCATGGCCTATCGGACCGACAGCGATCCCACGCCGCGGTGGATCACCGCCGTTCCGCGCGGACGGCATCCGTCCTCGACGACCTCCGTGCAGGCTCTCGAGGTGCCGCTCGAGTTCTCGCTCCTGGTGGGCTCCGCCCGCGGCCCCCTGGAATCGGCGGGACGCCTGACGCTGAGTCGCCGCCTGTCCGAGAAGGATTCGGAGCAGCCGTCCTTCGATCCGACCGTCCACTGCCCCGGATTCGTCGATCCGTGGCCGGGCTGGCTCGTCGAGACTCGGCGCGACGCCTACCGGGCGAGCCGGGCCGGACGAGGCGCCTCCCTCGCCCGGCCGCAGCACACCGTCAGCTGATCACCGCGTCGATCGTCTTCTTCAGCGCGGACGGCTGCGCCGGCGACCGCGGGGCGTCCTCCTTCATCTCGAGCATACGGGCACCTATGTCCTGCAACTGCTTACGTCCGAGTGCCTCGCGCACCTTGGGGAACCACTCGTCCTCCTCCTCGTCGATGTGATGCTCGACGTTCTCGATCAGGACCGTCGTCTTCGCATCGAAACGCTCTGCGTCGGGCTTCATTCCGGCCAGTTCGACGACGAGCACATCGGCGACGTGGTGCTCCTCGTACGATTCGAGGATGTCGTCCTCGAGATCGGGGAGCAGGGAACGTATCTCGGGGTACATGCACTCGTTCTCGAGATAGGTGTGCACGGTGAGGGCTTCGATGATCCTGTCGACGATCTTGCCCTTCTCCTTCTCCCCCTCGGCCTTCCGGAAGTCGCGGAAGAGTTTCTTGATCTCCTTGTGGTCTTCCTTCAGCAACACGATCGCGTCTGTGGACACGGTTCCTCCTGCGGCGTGAGCACTGCCGCCCCCAGCGGGCGTGGCACAGGAATACCCATCCGCGACACCGTCACACGCGCACGCGATCCGCATTCGCGAGGATGGCCGAGCGCAGGGCCGCCTCCGGACCGCTGAGTACGGAACGACGCGCCATGAGCACGAACTCGATCTCACCCGCATCGGGAAGCAGTCGCTGGGGATCGCGCACCGGGACGAGACCGGGCGGAGGGAGCCGTTCGGCGTGCAGCACCACGCCCAGTCCGGCGAGCGCCGCGGCGCGCAGGCCGTTGAGACTGTCGGTCGTGCACGCGACCCGCACACCGCGCCCGCTGCGCTGGAGGACCTCGAGCGCGATGTCGCGGGTCAGGGCCGGCGACGGATAGGACACCAGCGGTGTCGGCTCGTCCGGATCGAGGACGTAATCGGGGGCGGAGAGGAAGACGAGGCGCTCGCGGAAGATCATCTCGCCGTGGCGGCTGCCCGGTCGGCGCTTGCCGAAGACCAGATCGAGTTCGTTGTCGTCGAGTCGGCGCTGCAGATCCTCGCTCAGATCCACGGTGAGTTCGAGATCGATTCGGGGATGACTGCGCCGGAACTCGGCGAGGATCGACGGCAGTTCGTAGAGCACGAGGTCCTCGGAGACCCCGAAGCGCAGCCGGCCACTGAGCGACGATTCCGAGAAGTGCCTGCGCGCGGCGTCGTGGCGATCGAGGATCTCGCGGGCGAAGGCGACCATGTCGGCGCCGTCGGCCGTGAGCTCGACGTTGTGCGTGTCGCGGACGAACAACCGGCGCCCGATCTCCTTCTCGAGTCGCGCGACGTGCTGACTGACCGTCGACTGACGCAGGCCGAGCCGCTGGGCGGCGGCGGTGAAGCCGCGCTCACGCTCGACGGCGAGGAAGCTCCGTAGGTGCACCGGATCGAACACGACCCCATTTCATCACGAATCGCGATTACAGAAAACGTGGTGACCGTCTTCTGTAATGACGTCCGGCTGCCGTACCGTCGATTCGTGCTCTCCAAGATCCCCGTGCTCGGACGACTCGACCCGTTCCTGCTCGCCATCCTCGCCACCGTCGCCGTCGCTGCTCTGCTGCCCGCCGACGGGGTCGTACTCGACGGCGTGAACTGGGCCGCCAAGATCGCCATCGGGTTGCTGTTCTTCCTGTACGGCGCGCGCCTGTCCACGCAGGAGGCCATCGAGGGTCTCAAGCACTGGCGTCTGCACCTGACGATCCTCGCCACGACCTTCGTCGTCTTCCCGCTGCTCGGCCTGGCCGCGAAGGTGCTCGTGCCGTCGATCCTGAGCGACCCGCTCTATCTCGGCGTCCTGTACCTGTGCCTGCTGCCGTCCACGGTGCAGTCCGCCATCGCGCTCGTCTCGGTGGCGCGCGGCAACATCCCCGGTTCGATCGTCTCGGCCAGCGCCTCGAGTCTCATCGGAATCTTCGCGACGCCGCTGCTGGTCGCGCTGACGATGTCCACCCAGGGCGTCACCTTCAGCGGGTCGGCCGTGCTCGACATCGTGCTGATGTTGCTCGTGCCGTTCGTCGTAGGTCAGCTCCTGCGGCGCTGGATCGGTGGCTGGGTGAAGGCCCACGGCAAGCCGCTCAAGCTCGTCGACCGCGGATCGATCATGCTGGTCGTGTACGTGGCGTTCAGCCGCGGCATGAACGAGGGCATCTGGTCGATGATGTCGGTCGGTCGCCTGCTCGCCCTCGTCGGTGTGTGCGCGGTGCTGCTCGCGATCGTGCTCGCACTCACCTGGTACTCGTCGCGCGGACTCGGTTTCGAATACCAGGACCGTGTCGCGATCCTCTTCTGCGGCTCCACGAAGTCCCTGGCCACCGGCCTTCCCATGGCGATCGTGCTCTTCCCCGGCCAGCCCATCGGCCTGATCGTGCTGCCGCTCATGCTGTTCCACCAGATGCAGCTCCTGGTGTGCGCGGCCCTCGCCGGCCGGTTGGCGAAGAAGGCACCGGAAGCTCTTGCGACCGTGTGACAGAACGACCGTGTGGCAGCAGCGATGCGGCCGTTCCCGGAAACCCGGGGAACGGCCGCATCGTCGGATCGGGACCGGTCGTCACCGTCCGGCAGGGTTGCGCACCAGTTTCTTGTTGGCGAACTCGGCGAAGCCGAAACGGGCGAGTTCGCGGCCGAAACCGGACCGCTTGACCCCGCCGAAGGGCAGATCCGGCGAGCTCTTGCTGGTGCTGTTGATCCAGACCATGCCGGTTTCGAGTTCGTTCGCCACGCGCTCGGCCACGGCCGGATCGGCGATGAACACGCTCGACGCCAGACCGAACGGCGAATCGTTCGCGATCTCGACGGCCTCGTCGACGGATCCGACGCGATGGACGACCGCCACGGGACCGAACAACTCCTCGTAGTACGCGCGCATCCCGGGCGTGACGTCGGTCAGGACGGTCGGCGGATACCAGGCACCGTCACCGGTCGGACGCTCACCTCCGGTCAGCACCCGGGCGCCGCGCGACACCGCGTCCTGCACGAGCTCGTCGAGTTCGTCGACAGCCGAACGCGACGACAGCGGACCGAGTTTCGTCCCGGGATCGGTCGGGTCGCCCGGCTGCCAGGCGTCGATCGCCTCGAGGAACTTCTCCACGAACTCGTCGAAGACCGGTTCCTCCACGAGGAAGCGCTTCGACGCCGTGCACGCCTGACCGCCGTTGGCGAACCGGCCGACCGCGGCGGCGGTGGCCGCCGCATCGATGTCGGCGTCGCGCAGCACGATGAACGGATCCGAACCGCCGAGTTCGAGGACGCACTTCTTCAGGTTGCGTCCCGCGACCTCACCGACCGCGGCTCCGGCCTTCTCGGATCCGGTCAGCGACACGCCCTGCACACGCGGATCGGCGATCGCGTCCGCGACCTGCGCCGACGAGACGAAGGCGTTGGCGTAGACGCCTGCGGGCAGGCCCGCGTCCTCGAAGACCTTCTCGATCGCGAGTGCCGCCTGCGGGCAGTTGCGGGCGTGCTTGAGAATGATCGTGTTGCCCAGAGCGAGGTTCGGTGCCGCGAACCGGGCCACCTGGTAGTAGGGATAGTTCCACGGCATGACGCCGACCAGCGGACCGATCGGTTCCGTGCGGACGACCGCGGTACCCGGGCCCGAGATGTCGAGCGGTTCGTCCGCCATGAACTCCTCGGCGTGGTCGGCGTAGTACCGGTAGATCGACGCGACGAGGGCGACCTCGCCCTCGGCCTGGGCGATGGGCTTGCCCATCTCGAGCGTGAGGATGCGTGCCAGCTCGCCGGCACGCTCCCGGTGGATCTCGGCGACACGTTCCAGGATCGCGCGACGCTTCTCGAGCGGCGTCGCCCGCCACTCGCGGTAGGCCTCGGCGCTGCGCGCGACGAGAGCCTTCAGTTCGTCGTCGGAGATCTCCGGGAACTGCGCGACCTGTTCGCCGGTCGCGGGGTCGATGCTGGTGTACACACCCATGATGTTCTCCCGATGTACGGACGGGGCCGGACGCGACGAACTCGTTGCGCCCGGCCCCGTCCTCGATGAAAGTTTCGGTGTCCGCAGGAGACGGACTCCTACTTGCGGTACCAGTCGGCGATCCGCGCGAGTTCGTCGGCGACGAGAGCGGAACGTCCTGCCAGGAACGGGAAGACGTGTTGCTGGCCTTCGCCGATCGAGAGGGTGACGTCCACACCCGCGGCCTCGGCGCGCTCCTTCAACCGCGTGGCGTTGTCGAGGAGCGACTCGACGCTGCCGGCGTTGATGTAGAGGCGGGGGAAGCCCGCGAAATCGGCGTAGAGAGGGTTCGCCAGCGGGGTCGTCGGATCGATCGTGTCGCCGAGGACCCCGGCGATCATGCCCTGGAGCAGTTCCGGCGTGATCAGCGCATCGGTGTCGTTGTTGGTGACGAGGGTTTCGCCCTTGTTCTCCATGTCGAGCCACGGCGAGAAGGCGATGACCGCGCCGGGGCCCTGCTTCCCCTGCTTCAGCAGGGCGAGTGCGATGGCGACGGCGAGGTTGCCGCCGGCCGAGTCACCGATCGTGGTGATGTCCTGCGGCGCGATACCGTCGGCGACCAGCGCGTCGAAGACCGCGACACCGTCCTCGATCTGCGCGGGGTGCTGGAACTCGGGGGCGCGGCGGTATGGCATGTCCCCTGTGAGTAGGTCCGGGTTGTTCTAGAGTCCTGATTGCCCTGGTGAGGGCGAAGAAGGGACGATAGGGATCATGGCGGGACGCAAACGTCACTCGGCGGAGGACATCGTGCGCAAGCTGCGCCGAGCCGACGAGTTGGCCGCGGAAGGCAAGAACGGTGAAGAAATCGCCGCAGCGCTCGAGGTGTCGGCGGCGACGCTGTACAACTGGCGGCGTCAGTACTCCGGCATGGACGCCGATGCAGCGAAGGAACTCAAGGAACTGCGGGAGCAGAACAGCCGGCTCAAACGGTTGCTCGCCGATGCCGAGTTGGAGAAGGACGCGCTGCGGGAGATCGCCAAGGACGCTCCTATAGAGGTCAAGTGGTCAGAGCTCGGTAGTCCTGTCGTAGCGCGGTGAACACTTCGCGGGCGAGATAGCGTTTCTGGCATCTGATGATCTCAGGCATCGATTTGCCCTCTGATGT
>NZ_NERM01000045.1:0-18793 GCF_002215235.1 Rhodococcus sp. BUPNP1 | reverse complement strand
TTCGCCACTAATCCACCCAGCAAGCTGGGCTTCATCGTTCGACTTGCATGTGTTAAGCACGCCGCCAGCGTTCGTCCTGAGCCAGGATCAAACTCTCCGTTGAAGACTCACAATCACCCCGAAGGGGCAATCAGTCAAAGACAAAAGAGTCAAATCACTAGCATAAAAACTCAAACTAGCTCTAACACTGACCATCCCAGACGGAAGAATGAGACGATCAGCAAATACCCACCCCATCCAAACTGATGGAGCGGAGTACCAAAAAAATTTGGCACTGACATTCATCGGCACACTGTTGAGTTCTCAAAGAACACGCGCACATCATCACGCTTCGGACTGACATCCGACCCGCTCTGAGGCAACTGTTCCAGCCTACTTCCTCATCCTCACGAACGCAAGTCCGTGTGGTTTTCGGAACCAGGGGCGGCTCGAAACCTTACCAGAAGGTTCGTGGCCATCAAATTCGCAGGCGCCTTCGTCCAACCTCGTTGTCCCGTTCCTCTCGGCCCGGGTCGGTGTCCGTGTCGCTCTGACCTGGAATAAGTTACGCGAACATCTCCCAGAAAACCAAATCGCCAGGTCAACGGCTGTTTCGGTCGCTCGAAGGCCCTCACGGGAGGGGTAGGACCACCCCTCCATCGTGGTGCTCGTCGCGTCCGCTCACGGATCGTCCTACTTCTCGAGTAACGTTCACCGTTGAGCTGAGCGAGGAAGGGTGCCGTGACGTCGACGGGGAACATGGTGGGGTTGTTCGCCGGTATCGGCGGACTGGAGCTCGGACTCGGGCGACACGGGTGGAACACCGAACTCCTCTGCGAGATCGAGCCGGGTGCTCAGGCAGTACTACGTACGCGCTTCCCCGACGTTCCGCTCCATCCGGATGTCACGCGTCTCCGCTCTCTCCCCCGCGATACGGAACTGGTCGCCGCAGGCTTCCCGTGCCAGGACCTCTCCCAGGCCGGACGCACGGCCGGCATCACGGGATCGAAGTCCGGGCTCGTCGACGAAGTGTTCCGTCTCGTGAAGCGTAAGAACGGGCCGCGCTGGCTCGTCGTCGAGAACGTCCCCTTCATGCTGCAGCTCGGCCGCGGTGCGGCGATGCGCCACATCACCGACGCGCTCGAGGAACTCGGCTACATGTGGGCCTACCGCGTCGTCGATGCCCGCGCGTTCGGTCTCCCCCAGCGTCGGCACCGCGTCCTGATGGTTGCCTCTCGTACGGACGATCCCCGCACGGTGTTGTTCGGCGAGGACGCCGGCATGCCCATGGAGGGCAATCCCGATCTGTTCCCGTGCGGCTTCTACTGGACCGAGGGTGTGCGCGGTCTCGGATGGGCCGTCAACGCCGTGCCCACACTCAAGGGCGGTTCGACCCTCGGTATCGCCAGCCCGCCGGCCGTGCGACTGCCGTCCGGCGAGATCGTCACCCCCGGCCTGACCGACGCCGAGAGACTCCAGGGATTCGACGCCGACTGGACCGCCCCTGCCGTCGAGGCGCCCGGCGTCCGTGCCGGACACCGGTGGCGTCTGGTCGGCAATGCCGTCAGCGTGCGGATGGCGTCGTGGGTGGGCCACCGCCTGAACAACCCCATTGCGTACAGCCCCGACCACGAGACCCCGCTGCTTCCGGGCGACACCTGGCCGACCGCCGCGTGGGGTGCCCGCGGGCAGGCGTTCCGTGTGCACGAGTCGCAGTGGCCCGTCCAGGCTCCCTACGAGGACCTCGGCGGTTTCCTCCTCGACGCCCGTCTGCTGTCGGCGCGGGCGACGGCAGGATTCCTCCGACGCGCACGCTCCGGCAACCTGCGTTTCCTGCCCGGATTCCTCGAGGACGTCGAGAACCACCTCGAACGCATGGGTGGCTTCCCGCGAGTGGCGGCCTGAAAGACACCGTGATGGCGTCGTCGGATCGGCCCGGTACGGATCCGCGTACGAGTGCGCGGATGAGCCGGCAACGCCGACGCGACACCGTTCCCGAAGTGGCGTTGCGCAAGGAACTGCATCGCCGGGGGCGGCGGTTCTTCGTCGACCGCGCTCCCCTTCCGGGTATGCGGCGCCGGGCCGACCTCGTCTTCCCCCGGCGGCGGGTCGCGGTCTACGTGGACGGCTGTTTCTGGCACAGCTGCCCGCAGCACGCGACCTCCCCGAAGAACAACGCCGAGTGGTGGGCGGCCAAGCTCGCCGCCAACGTGCAGCGCGACCGGGACACCGATGCGCGCCTGCAGGCTGCGGGCTGGACGGTGGTGCGGGTGTGGGAGCACGAGGACCCCGTCGTCGCCGCGACGCGCGTGGAGGATGCCCTGTCGGCTCCTCCGGAAACGGATGCAGGGCCGGCGCAGGGGTGATCCCCCGCACCGGCCCCGTGACCGATCCGATCAGCCCTTCGTGAGCTGTGCGTACCGCGCGACGTGCTGTTCGGCGGTGCCGAACTCGTATTCGATCGCGGTCAGTCGCTTGAAGTAGTGCCCGACGGCGAGCTCCTCCGTCATGCCCATGCCGCCGTGGAGCTGGACGGCGTTCTGGCCGACGAAGCGTGCCGCACGGCTGATCGTCGCCTTCGCGGCCGAGACCGCGCGTGCCCGCGTGGCATCGTCGCTGTCGAGATGGAGAACGGCCAGGTAGGCGGCGGACACCGCCTGCTCGACCTCCATGTACATGTCGACCATGCGGTGCTGGAGCGCTTGGAAGCTGCCGATGGGCTGACCGAACTGCTGACGCTGCTTGGCGTACTCGACGGTGTCGGCGAGCACCTTGCGCATGAGCCCCACCGCTTCGGAGGACACGGCGGCGGTCGCCTCGTCGATGCCGCGCGAGACGGACGGCCATGCGCCACCCTCCTCGCCGAGCAGCGAGTCGGCGGGCAGTCGCAGACCCGAGAAGACGATGTCGGAGGCACGTCGATCGTCGATCGTGCGGTAGGAATGGATCTCCACACCGGCCGGCGGGTTCGCGGGGTCGAAGTCGACGAGGAACAGCGAGATGCCGTCGGTGTCGGTGCGCTCGCCCGACGTGCGGGCGGTGACGAGCAGGTGCGTCGCGAGCGGAGCGCTGGTGACGACGGTCTTCTCCCCGTCGACGACCCACTCGTCGCCCTCGCGACGCGCGGTGGTGGACACGTCGTGGAAGACGTATCCGGAGGTGGGTTCGGTCGCGGCGAACGCCGTGACGGCCTCACCGGCAGCGATCGCCTCGAGGACGGACCTGGCTCGATCGACCCCTGCGCGACCGAGCAGCCCGCCCCCGAGGACGACCGTGTCGACGTACGGCTCGATGACGAGTGCGTGCCCGAGTGCCTCGGACACCACCATCAACTCGACCGGTCCGCCGCCCATCCCCCCTACCTCTTCCGGAAGCGTGGCCCCGAGGATTCCGAGTTCCTCGGCGAATGCCCGCCACACCTCCGGTTGCCAACCTTCGCCGGTGGTCGCGACCTTCCGGCTTTGCGCCAGGTCGTAGCGACCGGCGAGGAACTTGGTGACCGAATCACGAAGGAGCTCCTGCTCCTTGCTCAAACCGAAGTCCATCAGAGCCCCAATGCTGCTTTGGCGAGAATGTTTCGCTGGATCTCGTTGCTGCCGGCGTAGATCGACCCGGCACGGTCGTTGAAGTAACGCAGCGGCGCGGCGGCCTGCCAATCCTCACCGCTGACGTAGCCGTCGGCGGGCGGCACGTAATCGGCCACCGGACCACCGGGCGCGGTGATGTGCGGCTGGTAGACCCGGCCGCGCGGACCGGCCGTTTCGAGGGTCAGCTGGGTGATCGTCTGGCTGAGTTCGGTGCCCAGGATCTTGAGCATCGACGATGCAGGACCGGGGTTCTTGCCCGCGGACAACGCTGCGAGAGTGCGGTATTCGAGGATCTCGAGTACTTCGGTGCGGATACGCGCCTCGGCGAGCTTGGCGGAGAACGCCGGATCGTCGATGAGCCTGCCGCCCGACGGGCCGGGCTGTTCGGCGGCCGCCTCGGCGATCCGCTCGGCCATGACCTGCAGGGCCGGCGCTGCCGCCGCTCCCCCTCGTTCGAAGACGAGCAGGTACTTCGCGACGGTCCAGCCGTCGTCGATCTTCCCCAGCACGTTCTTCTTCGGGACACGCACACCGTCGAAGAAGACCTGGTTCTGCACTTCCTCACCGGACGTCATGACCAGGGGCCGGATCTCGATGCCGGGCGAGGTCATGTCGATGAGCAGGAAGGTGATGCCCTGCTGCTTGCGACCGGTCTTCGAGGTGCGCACGAGGGCGAACATCCAGTTCGCCTCGGTGGCGTGCGTGGTCCAGATCTTGCTGCCGGTGACGATCAGGTCGTCGCCGTCGTCGACCGCCGCCATGCTGAGCGAGGCGAGGTCGGAACCGGCCTCGGGCTCGGAGTAGCCCTGACAGAAGAAGACCTCGCCGGTGAGGATCCGGGGCAGGAAGTAGCTCTTCTGTTCTTCGGTGCCGTAGGCGACGATCGCGTGCGCGACCATGCGGATGCCCATCGGCGACAGGTTCGGGGCGCCCGCGAGGATCGACTCGCGGCTGAAGATGTAGTGCTGCGTCTGCGTCCAGTCGCAGCCGCCGTACTCGACCGGCCAGGCCGGCGCCGCCCAACCACGCTCATGGAGGATGCGCTGCCACTCCATGCTCGCTTCGTGGTCGGAGTACACGCTCGTCGCGAGTCGGCCGGCCCGCCGCAGTTCGGGCGTCAGCTTCTCCTCGAGAAACGATCGCACCTCGTCTCTGAAGGCGGCGTCGGCCTCTGACCACGCTAGTTCCATGTCTTCTCCCCGCAGAGTGCGACCGCCGTTGCCGGGCCGTCGTGCGAATCGTCGTTAACTTTTCGAGAGTGATACGAAATCTACTTCTGCTCCAGCGGGCTCGTCAATAGACGGATTTCACCCGCGGCACCGGCACGATCCCGGGTCGAGGACGCGGACGATCGAGCGCCCGCTCCCGAGCCGAAGGTCCATCCGAAACGGAGACGGAACGTTCACTCGTTGCGCAGGAATCGAAGACAAGGGCGTTTCGGCTGGTGACTGCGACCACACACTCTGATAGAACCTTGTTCTTGAGAATGTAAACGTCACTCTTTTACGTCGATATCGGCGGACATCGAAATTCGGAGGGCATTCGAGTGAAGTTCTGGAGCGGGACCGCCTTCATGAAGACCGCGGAGATGCCGGCCGTCGCCCGCATGCTCGACGACGCCGGATTCCACGGCCTGCTCGTCTCGGACCACCTGATCTACCCGAAGGAGATGAAGACCGTCTATCCCGGGCACGAGAGCGGCAAGCCGTTCTGGTCACCGGAGACCGAGTGGCCCGACGCCTGGGTGCTCATCGGAGCGATGGCCGCCGTGACGAAGAACCTGCACTTCGGCAACAACGTCTACATCGCGCCGTCCCGGCCGATCCTCGAGGTCGCCAAGCAGGTGGGCACCGCCGCCACGATCGCCGGTGGTCGCGTCTCCATCGGGCTGTCCGCGGGGTGGATGCGCGAGGAGTTCGAACTGCTCGGCCAGGACTTCGACAATCGCGGACCCCGGCTGAACGAGATGATCCGGGCGCTCCGCGAACTGTGGAAGGGCGGATGGGTCTCGTTCCGGGGCGAGTACTACGACATCCCCGAGATGACCATCGAACCCCACCCGCCGAGCCCGGTACCGATCCTGTGCGGTGGCGAATCCGGACCGGCGCTCCGACGTGCCGCGCGCTACTGCGACGGCTGGGTCGGCACCGCCTACACGATCGACGTCGCCGAGCAGTGGATCGATCGCATCAACGGCTACCGCCGCGAGTACGGACGCGAGAACGAGCCCTTCGACTTCATCGTCGGCCTGCGCGACGAGCCGTCCGTGGAGCTGTACCGGCGGGCGGAGAAGATCGGCATCACCGGCGTCATGGTGTCGCCGTGGGCGAACTGGGAGGCCACCCACTCGGGCGACCACGATCACCTCCTCGGCACCGCCGAGCAGTACCGCGCGCCGATCGAGGACTTCGCCGAGAGGATCATCACACAGCTCACCTGAGCGGCTCTGCAGCAAGAAGGTCGAGAACGAGAAAAACCCTCACCGGAAGTACCGATGAGGGTTTTCGTGTGTGCGCCCGAAGGGATTCGAACCCCTAACCTTCTGATCCGTAGTCAGATGCTCTATCCGTTGAGCTACGGGCGCATGTGTATTCAATTGTCGTTGGTGACGCTACACCAACTGGCGGAGGCGAGAGGATTTGAACCTCCGGTCCCCGGTAAGGGGGACAACTCATTAGCAGTGAGTCCCATTCGGCCGCTCTGGCACGCCTCCTCGGGGATTCGATGCTCTCGAACCGCCGGATCGAAACATTACACATGCCCCGAGGGGAAACGCAAAACGCCTGTTCAGAGGCGTGTATATGGACGGTCTCCCCCATCCTGCCGACAGGCGGTCCCACGACGAGGCGCATAATCGGCTCGTGACTCCACGGACCCGCCCCGACCTCGAATCGATCCCCGCCTACGTTCCGGGCCGCTCGTTCCCCGGTGCGGTGAAGCTCGCCAGCAACGAGACGACCATCGGCCCGCTCCCCAGCGTCCGGGAAGCGATCGCCGACGCTGCCGCCGGCCTCAACCGCTACCCCGACAACGGCGCGACCGAACTCCTCGCGGCACTGTCGGAGCGACTCGGCGTCCCGACCGAGCGGATCGCCGTGGGCTGCGGATCGGTGAGCCTGTGCCAGGAGCTCGTGCAGATCACGTGCGACGCGGGCGACGAGGTGATCTTCGCGTGGCGGTCGTTCGAGGCGTACCCGATCATCGCGGCCGTCGCCGGCGCGACCGCCGTGCGCGTCCCGAACACCGCGGATCACGGTCACGACCTGAAGGCCATGCTCGCCGTGATCACCGAGCGCACGCGGCTGATCTTCGTGTGCAATCCCAACAACCCCACCGGGTCGCTGCTGGGCAAGGAGGAGCTCGCACAGTTCCTCGACGCCGTCCCCGAGCACATCGTCGTCGCCCTGGACGAGGCGTACTTCGAGTACGTCCGCCCCGAGCCCGGTGAGGATCTGCCCGACGGTCTCGAGCTCGCGGAGGGCCGCAGCAACGTCGTCGTGCTCCGCACCTTCTCCAAGGCCTACGGTCTCGCCGGGATCCGCGTCGGGTACGCCGTCGCCGACCCGTCCGTCGTGACGGCGCTGAGCAAGGTCCACACCCCGTTCTCCGTCAACTCGCTCGCCCAGACGGCTGCCGTGGCCTCGCTCGCCGCCGCGAACGAGTTGCTCGCGCGCACCGAGGGTGTCGTCGCCGAGCGGGAACGGGTCCACGCGGCACTCGTCGAGGCCGGCTACGAGGTGCCCGCGAGCGCCGCGAACTTCCTCTGGCTGCCGCTGGGTGAACGCTCCGCCGCGTTCTCCGAGGCCGCAGCGGAGGCAGGCGTGGTCCTGCGCAACTTCACCGGTGAGGGCACGCGGGTGACGATCGGCGACCCGCACGAGAACGATCTGTTCCTCGACTTCGCGACCGGGCAGGGACGGGCACTCGCCGGCATCGGCTGATCCTGTGACGAGACCCAACCGTTATGGCTGGGTATCGGTGGCGTGATCCGGCCCTGACAGACTCGGGCGGTCGGATCGGGCCGGGGTCGGAGGAACTGCATGGGGGCAGGCAAGGTGCGGCGCGCCCTGTCGGCCTGCGCAGTCGTCGGCTCACTGGTCGCCTTCGGTGGTGCGGCACCCGCCGGCGCTGCACCGACCAGCACGGTCCCCTCGAACACCGTCCCGCTCCGGGTGATCGCATTCGGCGACCTGCACGGAAATCTGCTGCCCCCGCAGGGACTGCACGGCGAGGTCGTCCGGTCGGACGGCGTCTCGGTCCCGGCGGGCGGTGCGGCCTATCTCGCCGCCTACGTCCGGCAGCTCCGGGAACAGGCCGACAACTCCGTGCTCTACGCGGTGGGCGACACGTGGGGGTCGTCGCCGCTCGAGTCGGGCCTGTTCCACGACGAGCCGACCATCGCCCTGCTCGACGAACTCGACCTCACCGCCGCGACCCTCGGCAACCACGAACTCGACCGCGGCTACGCCGAATTCGAGCGGCTCCGGGACGGCGGGTGCCACCCGAAGGAAGGGTGCCTCTACACCGAGCCGTTCGAGGGCGCGAACTTCCCGATCCTCGGCGCCAACCTCACCACAACGGACGGCACACCGGCCGCTCTCCCCTACAGCATCGACTACGTCGACGGACTGCCCGTCGGGGTCATCGGCGTCGTGCCGAGCAACACCCCCGACATCATCCGGCCCGACGCGATTGCCGGATTGCGGTTCGAGGACGAGATCGCCGCCGTCAACCGCACCGCCGACATCCTCGGCGCGCTCGGCGTCCGTTCGATCGTGGTGCTCTACAAGGGCGACATCGGAGCCATCGACGGCGACGATCCGTGCCCGAGCGGGGACGGCGGGGCCGCGGCGATCGCGACGTCCGTCTCCCCCGATGTGGACCTCATCATCACCTCCGACGGCGACCGGCACTTCAACTGCACCTACACCGACCCGGCGGGCAGGCCGCGCACCGTCGTGCAGGGCGCCTCGCACGGGCGCATCCTCTCCGTCGCCGATCTGGTCATCGACCGGCAGAGCCGGGAAGTGCTGCGCGACCGGACCGTCGTCTTCACGCAGGTCGTCACGCACGACATCGATCCGGATCCGACCACCCTCGAGTTCGTCGACCGGGCGGTCGAGAAGTCGGCGGAGGTCGCGAACCGGTCCATCGCCCGCATCGGTGCCGATGTCACGCGCAGCGAGAGCCCGAGCGGAGAGTCGGCGTTGGGCAATCTGGTGGCCGACGCGCAACTCGCAGCGACGCGGCATCTCGGGGCTCAGATCGCCCTGATGAATCCCGGCGGACTGCGCGGCGACCTCCTCGCCGGCGACGGCACCGTCTCGTATCGCGAGACCTACGCCGTGCAGCCCTTCGGGAACATGCTGCAGGTACTCGACCTCACCGGAGCCCAGCTCGACGTGCTGCTCGAGCAGCAGTTCCAGGACGGCCCGGTCGGCTCGGAGATCGAACGCATCCTGGCGCCGTCGCACAATCTGAACTACACACTCGACCGCCTGGCGCCGCGCGGCGAACGGATCCGTTCGATCACGATCGACGGCGAGGCCGTCGACCCCGAACGCGTGTACAAGGTCGTGATGAACAACTTCCTGGCCGGCGGCGGCGACGGTTTCACCGTGTGCACGGAAGCGCACGGGCTGGTCGGCGCGGGCAAGGATCTCGATGCCCTCAACAGCTATCTCGCGACCCGCTCACGCGTGGAGCCGCCGGCCGTCGACCGCATCCGCCTGCACTGAGACGGTGCCGTCGATGCGCGGTCAGCGGAGTCCGAGTGCGTCGGCGAGGGTCGGCCAGGCGGCCTTGATGTCGTCCTGCCAGTAACCCCACGAGTGCGTGCCCCACGGGCGGTAGACGACCTGCGCGGGGATGCCGAGTTCGCGGAGGCGACGGTCGTAGGTGACGGTGCACACGAAGGTGCCGATCTCGAGTGGCGCACCGACGGTGAGCACGTCCTGGCCGGCACCGAGATCGTGCGGGCCGAGCAGGCCGTTGCCGGTGCTGAGGAAGACCTCCTTGCCGCGCAGTTTCTCGGCGAGCAGGTAGGAGTCGTGTTCCTCCCACCGCGCGTCCTCGGGCGGCCCCCACATGTTGTCGGGGTTGCCACCCTTGTACGCGACGGTCCCGCGGACGGTGTCGCGGGAGCGGTCGCTGGAGGTGTCGTAGCAGCCGCTGAGCGCCGCGACCCCCTGGTAGAGGTCGGGATTGCGGGTGATCAGGGACATCGCGCCGGTGGCACCCATCGACAGGCCCGCGACGGCGTTGGTGCCGTTGCCGTCGAACTCGGCGTCGATCAGCGGGGGCAGTTCCTCCGTCAGGAAGGTCTCCCACTTGTTGATGCCGAGGACGGGGTCGGGGTTGTTCCAGTCGGTGTAGTAGCTCGCGGTGCCACCCACGGGAAGGACGACATTGGTGTTCTTGTCGGCGAAGAACTCCTCGATGTCGGTGCGTTGCGTCCACGTGCTCTCGCGGAACTCGGACTCCTCGCCGGCGCTGACGCCGTCGAGCAGATAGAGAGTGGGGCGCGGCCCCGCCGAGGCCGGGTGCAGCACCTGCACCGGCACGACCCGGTTCATCGAGGCGGAGTGGACGAACAGCTTCGTCTGCCTGTCGCCGACGCGCTCGACGTGGTCGATCCTGGCCGACACCGGTTGCATGTGGGGCGGTTGGGCATGGACCGGCCGGGCATGGGCGATCGCCGTGCCGCAGACCGGCGCCATCAGGGCCACTGCCACAGCCGCCGCAAGTCTCTTCACCATCGAACTCCCCGTCCCCCGACGACCTGCAGTGATCTCACAGTCACTACCTGTACCCGGTCAAGCGGACCTGCACGCGACCCTAATACTCACCCGTCGATTCGTGACGTATCGGAGGATCCACGGCCGCGTCGCCCCACCTGGTGGCGGGAGCGACGCGTGGGAGCCGAGTCGATCAGCGGAGGTGGTGCACCTCCTGCAGTCCGTAGACCGGGGTCGGGATGCCCTCGTAGCGCGCCTTGAGCTGCAGCGCCAGGTAGAGCGAGTAATGCCGCGACTGGTGCAGGTTGCCGCCGTGGAACCACAGGCCGTCCTGCTGCGTGGGCTTCCACATGTTGCGCTGCTCACCCTCCCAGGGACCGGGGTCCTTGGTGGTGTCGGAGCCCAGACCCCAGCACTTGCCCACCTTGTCCGCGACCTCCTGCGAGATCAGGTCGGCGACCCAGCCGTTCATCGAGCCGTAGCCGGTCGCGTAGACGACGAGATCGGCTTCGAGTTCGGTGCCGTCCTCGAGGATCACCGACGTCTCGGTGAGTTCGCGGACGTTGCCGTGGGCGAGCTTGATGTCGCCGTTCGCGACGAGTTCGGAGGCGCCGACGTCGATGTAGTAGCCGGATGCACGACGCAGGTACTTCATGAACAGACCCGAGCCGTCGTCGCCCCAGTCGTGCTGGAAGCCCGCCTTCTCGAGCCGGTCGTAGAACTCGGCGTCGCGCTCGCGGATCTTCTCGTAGATCGGGATCTGGAACTCGTGCATGATCCGGTACGGCAGCGACGCGAAGGTCAGGTCGGCCTTCTGGGTCGTGACGCCGGCGGCGAGGGCCCGCTCGGAGTACAGGTCGCCGAGACCGAGCTCCATCAGCGAATCGGACCGGACGATGTGCGTCGACGAGCGCTGCACCATGGTGACGTCGGCGCCGACCTCCCACAGGGCACCGCAGATGTCGTGCGCACTGTTGTTGGCACCGATCACGACGGCCTTCTTGCCGGCGTAGGCGTCCGGGCCCGGGTGGGCACTGGAGTGGTGCTGTTCGCCGCGGAACAGGTCCATCCCGGGGAAGTCGGGGATGTTCGGCTTACCCGACATGCCGGTCGCGATGACGAGTTGCTTGGGGCGGAGGACCACCGGTTCGCCGTCGCGCACGACGTTGACGGTCCATTCGCCCGTCGCCTCGTCGTAGCTCGCCGAGGTGCACTCCGACTTCGACCAGTACGGAACCTCCATCACCTTCGTGTACATCTCGAGCCAGTCCGCGATCTTGTCCTTGGGCGCGAAGACCGGCCAGTTGTCGGGGAACGGCATGTACGGCAGGTGGTCGTACCAGACGGGGTCGTGCAGGCACAGCGACTTGTAGCGGCCGCGCCACTGGTCGCCGGGACGGTCGTACTTGTCGAGCACGATCGCGGGCACACCGAGCTGACGCATGCGCGCACCGAGCGCGATGCCGCCCTGACCACCACCGATGATCACGACGTAGGGCTGACGGGTGTAGCCGAGTTCGCGTTCCTCGATCTCGCGCTGCTCCGACCACGTGACGCGGTGCTTGTCCGCACCGTGCTTCGTGCCGCGGGGGCGACGCGTGCCCTTGTTCTCCTCGTGGCCCTTCAGCTCCTGCATCGTGGTCAGCAACGTGAAGGCACGGTCCTCGCCGCTCTCCTCGTCGCGCTTCAGACGCAGATGGCCGACGCCGCGACCGACCGCGGTCTCGAACGCGATCCAGGCGCTGAGCACGCCGTCGTCGTCGCTCGCAGGTTCGGTGGTGCGGAAGCCGCTCGGGTCGGTGTCGGCGAGTCGCGCGTGCAGCATGTCCGAGACGCCCTCGCGTCCCTCGACGGTCTTGAGGTTCCAGGTGAAGGCGACCAGGTCGCGCCAGAAGGAATCGGTGCCGAACAGGCCCGCAGCGGCGTCGACGTCGCGCTGCGCGAGGGCGGTTTCGAAAGCCTGCAACCAGGCGTCGACGCGTTCGTCGGGCGTCGCGGTGCCGGAGGTCGTGGGCTTGTCGAGGGTGTCGGTCATGGTGAGTCCTTTCCCGTGGTGATGTGATCCAGGACACTCCTCGTAGCCGTTCCCCCACAAGCGTTGCGTCACGTTGCACGGCAGCCGATTTGTGGCGCAGCACACATTTGCCACCTATGCTCCGAGGACGACGACGAAGAGGAGACCGTGACCACGTTCAGCGCGATCGCGCCCGGCACCGACCTGTCGCGCTACGCGCGGGAGTTGACGCGGATGCACGACGCGGTGATCGGCGGCGCCCGGTCACCCATGCGACCCCGCCCCCTCGTGTCCCGCTCGTGGCAGCGCGTGCTCGACGCAGGCCTCGATCCCACCGGCACCAACGAGCGCAGCCGGCTCCCCGCTGCGGAGGTCGAGCGACGACGCCGCGCATCCGCCCTCTCCGCGGTGATCGGCGATCTCGAGCAGGTCATCACGCCCGTCGCCGACGCCTCGCATCTGCTGCTGGTGGTGACCGACGCCGACGGCGTGATCCTCTGGCGCAGCGGCTCGGCAGCGATCCGTTCCCGCGCCGACGCCCTCGGTTTCCAGGAGGGCACGGTGTGGACCGAGTCGACGGTCGGCACCAACGCCATCGGCACGGCGCTCGCGGAGGCCGCGCCCGTCCAGTTGTTCTCGGGTGAGCACTTCGAGACGACCCAGCACCCCTGGTACTGCACCGCCGCGCCGATCCACGATCCGATCCGCGGCGACCTGCTGGGCATCGTCGACGTCAGCGGCCCCGCGCTGACCCTGCACCCGGCCATCATCGCCCTCGTCGACACCGCCGTCCGGCTCGCCGAAGCGCAACTGTGGCGGCGGCACGAGGTGCGGCTCGAACGGCTGCGCACCGAGGCCGCTCCGTTGCTGTCGTCGACGCGGGGACCGGTGCTGCTCGTCGACGAGGACGGCTGGGTCGCGCACGCCTCCGGTATCGCCGCCGAGCGGGTCGCGGTGCCGCGGCACGCCCGCCCGCTGACCGTTCCCGGCATGGGACTGTGTGTGCCCGAACGCCTTTCGCACGGTTGGTTGATCCGCGGTGCGGCCTCGTCCTCCCGCATGCGGATGGTGCTGCACGTGTCGTCGTCGCCGACGGTGGAGGTGTTCGGGGACGACGACTCGTGGCGGAGCATCGTCACCGCACGTCAGGCCGAGATCCTGCTGTTGCTGCACGAGCGCGGCCCGGACGGCATGACGGTCGCGGCGCTCAGCCGGGCCCTCTACGGGGACGACGACCACGCCGTGTCGGTCCGCGCCGAGGTGTCGCGGCTGCGCCGCGCGATCGGGGACGTGATCGAGAGCAAGCCGTACCGACTCGCCGCGACCGTCGACCTGTCGCTGGATCTCGGCGCGGACGAACGCCTCGCCGACTCCGACTTCGTCCGCCGCTCCGGGGCGCCGGGGGTTCGGGCACTCGGCGTCTCCGGCTGAGACGTCGATCGATCGGACGACTGTGCAGGACGGTCGTGTGATCGAGCATGGTCGTCATGCGTCGTGGACTGCTCCGGACAGGTTTGCTCGCGCTCGGCTGCGCCGCGGGCGTCACCGCACTGACCGCCTGCGGTGGTGCGAGCCCTGCGGCCGACACACCGCCGTCGACGGTCACCTCGTACGTGACGGTCACCGAGACGGTTCCGGCCACCACCCCGCGGACCACATCGGTGCCCGCGACGACCACGCCGAGTACGACCGCGTCCTCGACCACCTCGCCGGTCGCGGTCCCGCCGACCACCACCGCACCGACCACCACCGCACCGACCACCACGTCCGCAGCGCCGGCCGTTCCCGTCGTCACGTCGGTGACCGTCCTGACCGAGCGTTCCGGACTCGGTCACCTCATCGGACCCGACATGTACGAGGCGACCTCGTGGGGGAAGGCGAGCGTGATCTTCCGGTGGCGGGCGCAGACCGCGGACGGTGAACTTTGGAAGGAGACCTGCCAGGTGGTCTCGACGGTGACCGGCCCGGGCGGGTACGTCCACAACGACCGGAGCGCCGCCTGTTCGGGGCGGATGCGCGCCAACGAACTCGTGCTGGGGACCCCCGGTGTCTACACGGTCACGACCGAAGTCGTCGGACCCGAAGGACTTTCCACCGCAGTCGGTACGAAGACGTTCGAGGTCTTCCCCGACAGCACCCCGTAGGCCGGATCGACCTCCCGCAACGGCCGGGCACATGTTTCCGCCCCTCGGGGACCGGGAACGCACCAGTGAACCCGAGTCGCCGAACATGCTGGAGACACAATGACCGTTCTCGTCGTCACGGACAGTCCCGAAGGTCCGACCCAGAAGATCGCCCGGCTCGTCGCCGACGCTCTGGGAGAGCGGGACATCGACGTCACCGTCGGTGACATCTCCGACCTCGAGCGGTCGGAGGAGTTCGAGGGCGTCGTCTTCGGAGGCGAGGTCGACGCCGGTGAGTACTCGCCCGATACCGCCGAACTGTTGTCGTCGCGGGCCTCCGGGCTGAGCCAGCAACTCGTGTGGTTGTTCGCGGTGGGCGACGAAAGCGCCGAGGACACACCGGATCTGGTGTCCGAACTCGCCGCGCTCGACTACCGCTCGTTCGGTCCGTCGGCGGGTGAGGACGAGGTGCGGTCGTGGGCCGCCTTCATCGCCGACGAGATCGACGGACACAGCTGAACCCGCACGTTCCCCCGAGCGAAGGGCCGCCATGCTCCACACGGATGTCGCGCCGGGCGTGCATCGCCTCGCGCACGCCGACGTCAACGTCTACCTGATCGAGGACGACGCCGGTGTGACCATCGTCGACACGGGACTGCCCGCGACGGCCGGTCGCATCGAGGAGGCGATCTCGCACATCGGTCGCCGGATCGACGACGTGCAGGGAGTCGTCCTCACGCACGCTCACTTCGATCACGTCGGGTCGGCGAAGCGGCTGCGTGAGCGGTGGCGGGTGCCGGTGTGGGCGCATCGCGACGAGAAGTTCCTCGCCGCCCATCCCTATCGCTACCAGCACGAACGCAACCGGCTGCTCTATCCCGTCCGGTATCCCGCCTGCATCCCCGTGCTCGCCCGGATGACCGTGGCCGGCGCGTTGTGGGTGCGTGGGGTCGACGACGTGACGCTCTTCCACGACTCCGAACCCCTCGACCTGCCGGGCCGGCCCGTCCCCCTGCACACACCCGGCCACACCTACGGGCACTGCGCGCTGCATCTCCCCGATCGCGACACCGTGATCGTCGGCGACGCCATCGTCACCCTCGATCCGTACACGGGCAGGCACGGTCCGCAGATCGTCTCGGGTGCGGCAACCGCCGACAGCGCTACCGCCCTCGCCTCCCTGGCGGCCATCGCCGGTACCGGCGCGAAACATGTCCTCGTCGGCCACGGCGAACCCTGGCACGACGGTGCTGCCGCGGCCGTGGACCGAGCGGTGGCCGCCGGACCGAGCTGACGCATCGCGATCGACTCCCGGGATCCGGGGACATGCCCGCACGGCGCGGGCACACTGGCCGCATGAATGCTCTCGATGCCACTCTTCTGACCGGCGTCGCCGATCCGAAGCTCGAGGCCTTCTCACGGTTCGACGGAAGCTGGGATCTGCAGTGGAGTCGCCCCGGGGGACGAGGAGGCACCCGCGTCACTGTGGGGAGAAGTGCACTTCGGCACCGTGCTCGGCGGGCGAGCGATCCAGGACGTGTGGATCGTCCCGGCCGGTGATCAGCAGTCGACCGAGGACGAGCGTTATTCGTTCCACGGCACCACGATCCGGTTCTTCGACGACGGGATCGGCGCCTGGCGTTCCACCTGGATCGAGCCGATCCACGGGCGCGTCCGCACATTCGTCGGACGGCCGTCCGGCGATGAGATGCACCTGATCAGCACCGACGGCGACCCGTTCCTCCGGTGGCGGTTCACGGAGGTGGGCGCCGATCACTTCGTCTGGCTCGGCGAGTACTCCGTCGACGAGGGGCGCACCTGGATCCTGGAGGAGAAGATGGTCGCCACCCGGCGGTAGAAAACGAGAAGAGGTTCCGACTCCCTGGCGGGTGCCGGAACCTCTTCCGTGGCGGAAGCGGAGGGATTTGAACTCTCCCGAACCGTGAGGTCATAGCATCAAAAACGTTCCTACCTGCGAATTCATCATGTTTGGGATCGTGCCGAATCACACCGAATCGACAGCAGGTGTGCCCAAAATGTGCCCACCTCCGCCTTGTCTTCAGCTCTTCTCCCCGCCTAACACAGGACCGGCCTAACGCAACGTCAGGCCGGTCCTGGCAATGCAGAGAGGGATCGTTAACCAGCCCTGCTGGAGTGGCCACGATCACGGAGAGTCTGCTAAGCGTGCTGGAAGTTCTTGCTCTGCGCGCTGGATGATTCCGGCTGAAAGTCACTCTCGAGCGTGGTATCGATGTGGACGCCGATTCCGAGCGGCCGGGCGATTTTCAGCAGGGACTCCACGGTGAAGTTATCGATCTTGCCTCGGCAGATGTCCGAGATTCGCGGCTGGGTTACGCCTAGATTTGCGGCTGCAACTCGCTGCGACCAACCGATCTCTTCGATCCGCTTAACGATCTCGATCATGAGCGAGGAGCGGAGCTTCAGGTTCTCCGACTCGGCCGGGGTATCGGCCAGGGCATCCCACACGCTCGAGAACTCCTGCGTGTTTTCGTCCTTCATGTCACTTTGCCTCGACAATCTGCTTGGCTTCCTTGTACCGCCTGGAGGCGACGACATTGTCATTCTTGGTGGTCTTGTTCGACTTCTTTTGGATAGCGTGCAGTACGTAGACGTGATCAGCCCATTTCGCAACGTAGAAAACACGGAACCAGCTGTCGCTCTCCTGCACGCGAATCTCGTAGCATCCGGAGCCGATGTCACTTCTTGCCAAGAAGTTATCGGGATTCAGCCCTTGCTGAACTCGATCAATTTGATGACCACACTCGTTACGTGCCTCGTCTGGGAAGGACCGAAGAACCTCCAGCGAGTCGCCGATGAACTTAACACCTTTGCGACCTCCCGATCCGTCTGCCATGACTGGGGAACATACACGATTTTGTATCACCCACCCTAGGCTCCACGCAGCTAAATTGCCATCCCTAGAGGATGTGCGAGCGAGCACACCAGCCGTGAGGGGCCAAAGAACAGGATGAACCCGCAGGTAGGTAGGTGCGCGATCACACAACTACCCTGTACCGGGCGGCCAGGAACTCCCGGCGAGCAAGCAGAACGTCCGCCAGCCGATCAGGTGCACCCGCTACGGCGATCGTTGCCCGGATCTCCGACTCATCAAGAGCCATGATCCGGCGAATCCCGTCTGCCTCCTCCTCGGCGGTCAGACCCGCGTAGAGCTTCGCGCCGGCAGGGGAAATACCCGGATCGCGCATCGTCTCGAGCTCCCACACCTCGGCGGCGAGATTGCGGCGTTCCCCGCGGGCCCGGAAGTCCAACGCACCCCCGACGTCGACTCTGTACGCCGTACCGTCTGCCCCGATGAGGATGTTCCCCGGCTCCGGGGCATCCCAATTCGCCAACCACGCATCCACCACAAAGTGCCGGCGAACCTCGGTGGTTGATTCTGTCCACGGTTGTGTGTCGAGCATCGCGGACATGTATCGCGTCCCATCCGGGGACAACTGCGCCTCGGGTACCGGCACACCGGCGAGGGCGTAAAGCTGGTTCGCGGCGTACTCGTTGCGGGCGTGCGCGATCGTCGGCGGGGTCTTCACGAACCACTCGCGGCCCGACCGAGGATCGATCACCACCCGCCCTGAGGGCGTTGCCACTCGAGGACGCACGATCTCGCGGGCCGTCGGCACATGCTCGACGATCGGCAGTCCACGCACGTCGGCGACCCACTCGATTTCCTCCACCGGATCCCGATCGAAGTACCCGAGGAACCTCTCCGGAGGGATGGTGCACTTCCACACCGTGCCACCGGTGTTGCGTTTGCCGGTCTGCCACTCCTGCACATACCAACGCGCCCGCTCCGGGGTATCCGTCCACGACAACCCCGCCCGATACTCCGGAGGCGCACCCCGATACAAGGTCAGCGGTTCGGTCGGGCGTTTCGACTCGTCCACCACCCCGTTCACGTCGCCGTAGGTGACGAACCCCAGGGCGCGGAACATGGAAATCCACTTGTCGGGTCGCACCCGTAGCGTGGGAACTTCCACCTTCCGCCACGCCAGAGTGAGCGCGCCGGCGAACCACTGCGCCGTGCCGTAGATCCGCTCGTCGAACATCCGCTCCACCATCAACGGCACGTGCTTGTCGGGGACATTCGCAGCGAGGCGACGGAACCGAGGGTCACGAGTCCGAGCAGCGCGAAGAGCAGCATTCAGGGCGTCGAAATTCTCGGCGCGACGAGGCTTCTTCCTGCGGGTACGGGAGACAGGCACGGGGATCCTTTCAGGTCGAGATGGAGAGATCGCGCAGACCCCCAGTCCCGTACAGACCTCGACCTCGTAAGCCGTAGGTGCCGTCTCTGGGGGTGGCGGGGGGTGTCACGGG
>NZ_NERM01000044.1:0-19307 GCF_002215235.1 Rhodococcus sp. BUPNP1 | reverse complement strand
GGCGGGAGAAGTGCAGCTCGGTGCCGGGGGCGCTGAATCCGCCGAGCAGGTCGGCGTGCACGGATCCCGGGATGTGCGCGGCGCGCCAGGTCGCGTAACCGGATTCCGGTCGGTAGTCGCCGTCGAAACGAGGCTTCGGGAAGGTGACCGTGGCGTGCAGGACCGTGTGTGCGCCGGGGTCGCTCGCGAGTTCTTCGGCGCTGATCAGCACCTGTTCGTCCCGGAAAGCCGCCTCGGTCACGCGTTGGGTCCTCTCGTCGTGTTCGAGGAGCGACGCTAAACGACGAATAACGTATACGCAAGTATGCGTACGTTGACGGTGGCATAATCGGCGCACGTAAACGGCATGCCTACGGAGGGTGTAGATGACCGAGCAGGACGCGACGGCCGAGCTGGAGAGCTCACTTCTCGTCGAGCCGCCCACCGGGCGCGACGACCAGACCTCCAAGCAGTACCTGCGCCTGCGCTCGGACATCCTCGCCGGGAAGTTCCCACGCGGCGCCGCTCTGCACGAGACCCAGCTCAGTGAGACCTACGGGGCGTCCCGCACCCCCATCCGTGAGGCGCTCAACTGGCTCGCGCACGACGGTCTGCTCGAACGGGCCAGTCGCGGCTTCCGGGTGCGTTCGGGCGCACCCGAGGACGTCATCGAGATCTATGCGGCGCGCGTCGCGCTCGAATCCGAGGCGGCCGGCGCGGCGGCGATACGGCACACCGATCTCGACATGGCCAGGCTCGAGCGGCTGCACGATTCGTGCTGCTCCGCCACCGACGACGCCGCGGTGCGCATCGGGAACTTCCGGTTCCACGAGGCGCTGTGGCAGGCCGCGCACAACACGACGATCACGACGTTGCTCGTGCGTCTGACCACCCAGCTGCGGATCTACGACTCCGGGCCGCCGTCCAACTACGGCGAGCCCGATCTGCTCAACCGGGAGCACGCGCAGATTCTCGACGCGTTGCGGGCGCGGAACGAGTCCGCGGCCCGCGAGCACATGCGTGCTCATCTCGAGCGCAGCCGCGAGCAGCGCATCCGCCTCTTCGCCCGCGGCTGAGCCTTCACTCCTGATCGGACGTGTCGGTGTCCCCGGCGAGGATCCGGTACAGCGACTTCTTGGCCTCGGTGAGGACCGCGTGTGCCGCGGCGACCTCGGCGTCGGAACCGCTCATCGCGACCGACCGTGTCGCGACCTGCAGTTCGCGCAGTGCGAGTCGCAGGTCGGGGGCGTCGGAATCGGGATCGTGACCGGCGAAGGGGTCGATGAGCTCGTTCCCCGGATCGTCGATGTACGTGCGGCCCGCATCCGTCAGTGAGACGAGCTTGCGTCCGCCCTCTTTCTCGACGGTGACGAGTCCTTCGTCCTCGAGTTGGGAGATCGTCGGGTAGATCGCGCCGGGGCTGGGGCGCCAGGCGCCGCCGGTCCGTTCGGCGATCGCTTCCATGAGCTGGTAGCCGTGCATCGGTTCGGTGCCGAGCAGGCGCAGGACGGCCGCGCGGACGTCGCCTCGTTGTGCTCGGCCGCGTCGTCCTCCTCGCGGGCCGCCGTGTCCCCGTCCGCCGCCACCGCGGTGCGGGCGGAAGCCGGGTTCGTCGTCGTGCGGGTGGTGTCCGCGCCGGCGGGGTCCGTCGGCGCGGAACGGGCCGCCGGGGAGATTTCGATCGTGCATGGCGCGGCGACGGCCGCGGGGATGTTCGTGGGTTCGCATCTGTGCGTCTCCTTCTTTGTCGATACGATCACGATAGATCTCGATATATCGTTAACGCAAGAGTGGTCTCGGCCACAGATGTCGACGGACCGACCTCCGTGCATGTCGGGAGCCGCCGGTACGCTCGGCGCGTGGCTCTGTACCGGAAGTATCGACCTGCGACCTTCGCGGAGGTGGTGGGGCAGGAGCACGTCACCGTGCCCCTCAGCACGGCGCTCGACACGGGCCGCATCAACCACGCCTACTTGTTCTCGGGCCCTCGTGGATGCGGCAAGACGTCCTCGGCGCGCATCCTTGCCCGCTCGCTCAACTGCGAGACCGGCCCCACGTCCACGCCGTGCGGCACGTGCCGGTCGTGCGTGTCGCTCGGCCCGGGCGGTGGAGGCAACCTCGACGTCACCGAACTCGACGCGGCGAGCCACGGCGGTGTCGACGACACCCGCGAACTCCGCGACCGCGCGTTCTACGCTCCGGCCGAGTCGCGCTACCGCATCTTCATCATCGACGAGGCGCACATGGTCACCACGCAGGGCTTCAACGCCCTGCTCAAGATCGTGGAGGAGCCGCCGGAGCACCTCATCTTCGTCTTCGCGACCACCGAGCCCGAGAAGGTGCTGCCCACCATCCGGTCGCGCACGCACCACTATCCCTTCCGGCTCCTCGCTCCCACGGCGATGCGGGGTCTGCTCGAGCAGATCTGCGGCCAGGAGAACGTGCCGGTCGAGGACGCGGTCTATCCGCTGGTCATCCGTGCCGGCGGTGGATCCCCCCGCGACTCGCTGTCGGTGATGGACCAGCTCCTCGCCGGTGCCGGCCCCGAGGGCGTCACCTACGAGCGCGCCCTGTCGCTGCTCGGCGTCACCGACGTCGCGCTCATCGACGAGGCCGTCGATTCGCTCGCGGCCGGCGACGGCGCGGCGCTGTTCGGCACCGTCGAGAAGGTCATGGACGCCGGACACGACCCACGTCGCTTCGCCGTCGACCTCCTCGAACGCCTTCGCGACCTCATCCTCATGAAGTCCGTCCCCGACGCCGCCGAGCGCGGACTGGTCGACGCTCCCGGCGACGTCCTCGAGCGGATGCGCGACGAAGCGACCCGCCTGGGTCCGGCCACCCTCACCCGCTACGCCGAGATCGTGCATGCCGGGCTCGGTGAGATGCGCGGGGCGACGTCGCCGCGTCTGCTGCTCGAGGTGATGTGCGCGCGCATGCTGCTCCCCGCAGCGTCCGACGCGGAAACCGCTGTCCTGCAACGCCTCGAACGACTCGAACAGGGCATCGTCGCGGCTCCTGTCGGAGGTGCCGCGCCGAAGCCAGTGGCAGCACCCGCCGCGCCTGCCGCACCGCCCATCTCGCCCGACGAACCCGCGGCACGTTTCCAGCGTCCCTCCCAGCGCCGGGCAGCCGAGGTGGCACCTGCCGCACCGTCCACCGAGACTGCTCAGCCCCGCGAGGCCGCGCAGCCGCAACCGGAAGTTCCTGCCCAGCAACCCCCTGCCCAGCACGAACCGGTGCAGCCCGAACCGGCCCAGCCGGTACCGACCCCGACGCCGTCTCCCGCCGCCGCGCAACCTCCCGTCGTCCCGGAGGCGCCGCAGCCGCAGAGTGTGCCCGACGAGGTTGCCGCGCAGGAGGTTCCGCCGCCCGCCCCCGAGGAGCCGGTTGCTCCCGAACCCGAACCCGAACCCGCCCGCGCGACAGGCGGTCCCGACGCGGCCCAGATGCGGGGTGTGTGGTCGGAGGTGCGTGCGAAGGTCCGCGAACGCAGCCGCACCGTCGAAGTGATGCTCTCGGGCGCCACCGTGCGGTCGGTCGACGGCACCCGCGTCGTGCTCGTGCACGACTCCGCTCCGCTCGCGAAGCGACTCGCCGACGCGCGCAACGCCACGGTCATCGCCGATGCGCTGAAGGCGGTCTTCGGCGGGGAGTTCGAGGTCACCTGCGTCCACGGTTCCGCTGCTGCGGAGGCGCCTGCCAGAACCCCGGCGCCCGAGAAGAATTCGCGTCCGGCGGGTCAACCGCGTTTCTCCCGGCCGAGTCAGGCGAAGAACGCCGCGGCGCCCGCTCCCGTCGAAGCCCCCGCCCCACCGCAGCGACCGGCGGCGGCACCGTCGGCTGCTCCGACGTTCACACGTCCGTCCGCGGAGAACGTCGACGACATTCCGCCGCCCGAAGCGCCCGACCTTCCCGACGATCCGGGCTCGGGCTACGACGCGCCGCCGCCCGACCCGTCGCAGATGACGGAGGCGGACGTCGAGGAGATGTTCGCCGAGGCCGCCACGCCCGGCGACCCGTCGACGCGCCGCGATCCGGAGGAAGTCGCGATCGAGCTGCTCAAGGACGTGCTGGGAGCGAAACCGCTCGACGAGAAGTAGTCGTACCGAGTCCCAGGTCGCATCGACCGCGTCGGCGATTCGTCTCTGCTGTCGACGGGTATGGCCTCATCATGAACCTGCACGAACTCCTGCGCGCCGTCGAATCCTTCGACGCTGTGGATCGGCCCGCCGAGCGCATCGCGCAGCGCATACGGCGAGTCCTCGACGGCTCCGTCGTCGACGACCTGCTCCGAGGTTCCTGGCTCGGACACCCCGTCCATCCCCTTCTCGTCACCGTCCCGATCGGGTCGTGGGTGTCCGCGGCGGCGTTGGACGCGCTGCCCGGGCAGCGCACCGCGTCCCGGCGACTCGTCGCGTTGGGACTGGGCGCGGCCGTCCCGACGATCGTCACCGGGTACACCGACTTCTCCACGCTGGAGGAGGTCCCTCAGCGCAGGGTCGGCGCGGTGCACGCCGTGTCGAACGCGATCGGGGTGATCTGCATGGCGACGTCCTATCGCGCGCGACGTGCCCGCCACGACCGGGCGGGGACGGTGTGGACCCTGATCGGTCTCGGCGCCGTCGGTGTCGGTGGTGCCCTCGGCGGTCACCTCTCCTACGCCCAGGGCGGGGGAGTGTATCGGTGGCAGCGACCGTCCGAGAGCGTCGATCTTGCAGCCGAACTCGAGGACATCGGCGCGAAGCGCTGAGCGTTCGTCGCCGAGGTTCACAACCCACAGAGGAGGCTGACAACCCTGAGGGTCGACCACCAGGGTTGTGAGCCTCGTTTCTCGGTTGTGAACCCCCGCCTACCGGCACACGGCGGTCAGCGCGATCTCGAGCGGCGCTCCACCGGGCAGGGTGTGGACGCCGACTGCGGTGCGTGCCGGTAGTGCGTCCACACCGAGTTCGCGTTCGATCACGTCCGACGCGCCGTCCGCGACCACCGACAGGTCGACGAAGCCGGGCGCGCTCGCGATGTAGACGACCATCTCGACCGGCCGGAACGACGTGCCCTCCGGCACCGTTGCGCGGATCGCCGCCAACGCGTTGCCCACCGCGACGACCGCGGCGGCCCGGGCCTGTTCGACGGTGACCTCCGCGCCGACCCGTCCGGTGAGGATCAGTTCGCCGTCGCGACGCGGGGTCATGCCCGCCGTGCGGACGGTGTCACCGGCCAGCACGGCCGGGACGTACCGGCCCTGCGGCCGAGGTGCAACAGCAGCAATGTCAGAGGACACCCAGCGCCACCCCCTCCTGTCGTGGATCGCTGCCTCCGGACAGCACTCCGCGGTCGTCGATCGAGATCACCTGTGCGCTTCCGTCTGCGCCCAGTGGTTCGAGCACTTCCACCCGGTGACCGAGTTCGCGCAGTTCGTCGCACACGCCGTCGGCGACGTCGCCTTCGATCCGCAACGCGGTCGGTTCGCCGAGCACGTTGGCGTCCGATCCCGGGAAGACGGTGAAGCGCGGCGCCGAGACCGCCTCCTGGGGGTCGAGACCGTGGTCGAGCAGGTGCGACAGCAACTGCATGTTCCACTGCACCTGCCCGTCGCCGCCGGGCGTGTTGCCCACATGCCGCAGTTCGCCCGCCGAGTCGGTGACGATCCACGCGTTGAGCGTGTGCAGGGGCTTGCGGCGCGGCGCCACCTCGTTCGGATGCCCGTCGATCAGGTAGGCACCGCGACCGAGTCGGTTGTTGAGCACGATGCCCGTACCGGGCACCGTGAGCTTCGCTCCGAAGGTGAACGCCAGCGAATGGATGAACGACACCGCCCGCCCCTCGGAGTCCACGGTGACGAACGACGTCGTGTCCCCGGCGGAGACCGAGAAGGCCTCGGCGAGTGCACGCTCTTCGATCCGTGCGCGACCGGCTGCGATGTTCGCGGGCTCGAGCACCCGTGCGACCCCGTCGTTGTCCGACGAGCACCAGCGGAGCCTGTCCTCGAAGGCGACGGTGGCCGCGCGGGCCATCCGGTCGATCGACGCCGCGCCGAGCACAGGGTGGGTACCGAGCGCGTCGTCGCACAGGGCGGCCTGGTGCAGGACCATCCATCCCGGCGTCGGGAGCGGGGTCTGGTGCACGACGTGCCCCGCATAGGTGCCGGTGAGAGCCGCCTCCGCGTCCACTGCCGCCCCGGCCTGCCATTCGTCGCCGCTGAACGGTGCTCCGCCCCCCTGCAGCGTAGCCACGCAGCGCTCGGCGAGCGTGCCGGTGTAGAACGAGCCCGGATCCTCGGCCAGCGCACGGATCGTGCGGGCCAGATCGGGCTGGGGAAGCACGTCGCCGAGGCGCGGGACGTGGTCGCCCGGTGTGTACACCGAGGCGAGTCCGGCGTCGCCGCGGATCGAACGCAGCGCGACCTGCACATCGGTCCGGGTCTTCGCCGAGCACGGCAGGCCGCTCTCGGCGATCCGGGCTGCCGGCGCCCACAGTTCGGGCAGCGACCTGCTCGCTCCCCGCCGGTGCAGTGCGGCCAGCGCGGCGGGCGCGCCGGGGACGGCGACGGCGAGCGCCCCGTCGAGCGGGATCGCGTCGAGTCCCCGCTCCCGGTAGAAGTCCGGTGTGCCGCCGTCGGGTCCGTAACCGCTGCCGTTGACGGTCCACACCGACCCGTCGGGCTCGCGGACCACGGCGAACGCGTCACCGCCGATGCCGCACTGGCCGGGTAGCGTCAGCCAGGTGACCGCTGCCATCGCCAGGGCCGCGTCGACGGCGTTGCCACCGTCCTCGAGGACGCGGACCCCGGCGAGGCTCGCGAGTGGATGACTGGACGCGACCATGCCTCCGGTCGCGAGCGTCGCCGGTCGTGTCGCGCGCCGGGTCATGCCGACCGCATCCGACGTCGACGGGGTCCTTCCGGCGGCTCGGCGGGGTCGATCCCGACGAAGATCTCGCCGTCGCGCTCCTCGCACGGATAGGTCTTGATGGGTTCGGTGGCCGGCGGGCAGATCGGCTCGCCGGTCTCGAGGTCGAATGCGCTTCCGTGGCAGGAGCATCCGATGCCGTCCTGGACGAGCTTGCCGGACGACAGCAGGCAGTCGAGGTGTGAGCAGTAGTTGGACGTGGCGTACGCCTTGCCGTCCAGTCGGGAGATGGCGAACTCGTAGTCCTCGGCGTAGAACCGGCGGACGATGCCTTCGGGCACCTGCCCGGATCGGGCCACTCGCTTGAACTCCATGGTCTTTCCTCCAGGCTTGTCGAGGGTCGGTGTCGCCGGTCAGGCGTCGGGGGAGAGGTAGACGGTCTTCTCGGACTGGTAGAACTGCATGAGCGTGGGGCCGGCCTGTTCCTTGAAGGTCTGCGTGCTCGACTGCTTGTAGCCGCCGAACGGCGCGTTCATGGCCATTCCCGTGGTGGGCTGGTTGACCTTCACGAGTCCGGTCCGCGACCCTGCGATGAATCGCTGTGCGGCGGACAGGCTCCGGGTGACGACGGAGGCGCTGAGCCCGAAGGCGGTGTCGTTCGCAAGGGCGAGGGCCTCGTCGAAGGAACCGGCGCGCTGGAAGGCCAGGACCGGGCCGAAGATCTCATCGGTCAGCAGGCGCATCCCCGGTGCGGTGTCCGCGAAGACCGTGGGCCGCACGAAGAATCCGCCACGCAGCGTGTCGTCCTCGCATCGCACGCCGCCGCACACCAGCCGTGCGCCTTCGTCCGTGCCGATGGTGACGTACTCGAGGAACTTGTCGAGCTGACCGCGACTCGCGAGCGGGCCGACATCGACGGCGGCACCCGAACCCGGTCCCACCCGCAGGGCGCGGGTGCGTTCGGCGACCTTCTCGAGCAACTCGTCGTGGATCGCGTCGACGGCGACGACACGGCTGGTGCCGGTGCACGCCTGGCCCGACAGTCCGAAGGCGCCCTTGACGATCAGTGCGGCCGCCGCGTCGAGATCGGCGTCGTCCAGGACGACGACGGGGTTCTTGCCGCCCATCTCCAGCTGTACGCGCCGGTCGGGGCCGACGCTGCGGTGGATGGCGCGTCCGACCTCGGTGGACCCGGTGAAGGTCACCGCGGCGATCCGCTCGTCGCCGGAGACTGCCGCACCGGCCTTGCCGTCGCCCTGTACGAGTGCGATCGCGCCGGCCGGCAGACCACCGGCGAGCAGGGCCTCGACGAGTCGCTGTCCCATCAGCGGGGTGATCTCGGACGGCTTGAACAGCACCGTGTTGCCGGCGGCGAGCGCGGGCCCGAGCTTGCGGGAGGGGATGTTGAGCGGGAAGTTCCACGGCGTGATCGCACCGACGATCCCGATCGGTTCGCGCACGGTGTAGACGGTGGTGGAGCCCGGACCGGGGAAGGTCGCGCCGGTGGCGCGCAGTGCCTCACCTGCGTAGAAGCGCAGGTTCATGGGGGTGCGGCTCACCTCCATCGTGGCCTCGGCTCGGGTCTTGCCCTCTTCGCGGATCAGTTCGTCGACGAGTTCGGCCGAGCGTGCCGCGAGATGGTCGGCGGCTGCCTCGAGGATCGCGGCGCGACGTTCGGGCGGGGTGGCGGCCCATTCGGGTGCGGCCTTGTCGAGGGCGTCGACGGCGTTGCGGACGTCGATGGCGTCGGAGTCCGGGAAGGTGCCGATCAGATCGGTCTCGTCGGCGGGGTTGCGGCGTTCGAAGACCGCGCCGGAGGCGGCCGGTACCCAGTTGCCGTCGATGTGGTTCAGTCCGGTGATCGTCATGCGGGCTCGACCTCCTCGTACATCTCCCACAGATCGGTGTCCTCGTCGGCGAGCAGCGCTGCGTCGACCCTGCGGCCGATGAGTTCGCGGGCCGCCATGATGTCCTCGCCGCGGTCCATCGCGAAGGCGGCGGTCAGAACGTCGCCGGCGAGGTAGAAGACCGAGAACTCTCCACTGTCGGTGTCCCCGCGGACGACGAGTTCGGTTGTTCCGGAGGCTGATCCGGCGAACTGAATGTTGGAGTCGTACTGATCGGACCAGAACCAGTGCGGGTCGTCGGAGAGCGACTGCCGCCCGACGATCGTGTCGGCGACCACCGCCGCCTGGCGGTTCGCGTTGTCGAAGTGTTCGACGCGCACGTGCCGGCCTTCGCGCGGGGAGAACCGCTTCGCGACATCGCCTGCCGCGTAGATGTTCTCGACCGAGGTGCGCCCGGTGGCGTCGACGACGATCCCTCCGTCGACGGCGAGTCCGCTCGCCGCCGCGATGTCGGTGTTGGGGACGATGCCGATGCCGACGACCACGGCGTCGGCCTCGACGATCCCGCCGGTGGTGGTCTCGATCCGCACACCGCGATCGGAAGTGGTCACCGACGCGACGCCCGTGCCGGTGCGCAGGTCGACACCGTTGCGGCGGTGCAGTTCGGCGCAGTGCCGGCCGACCTGCTCGCCGAGGATGCCTCCGAGAAGGTGTTCGGCCTGTTCGAGGACCGTCACCGTCACCCCGAGAGATTGTGCGGTCGCGGCGATCTCGAGTCCGATGAAGCCGCCGCCGACGATCGCGAGACTCGAACCCGGGGTCAGGCGGGCTGCGAGGGCGGTCGCGTCGTCGAGGGTGCGCAGGTAGTGGACGAGATCGGGCCGGGAACCGGTGGTGGCGAGGGTGCGGGGGCGTCCGCCCGTGGCGAGGACGATCGCGTCGGCGGCGATCTCGCCGCCGTCGAACTCGACGGTGCGGGTCGCGGTGTCGATGCGCTGGACCGACACGCCCGTGCGGATGTCGATGTCGTTGGCGTCGAGCCATTTCCGGGTCAGCAGTGCGAGGGAGTCGATTCCTTCACGACCCGCGAGGAATTCCTTCGACAGGGGCGGACGCTGGTAGGGGGCGTGCTGCTCGTCGCCGAGCAGCACGATGCGTCCGTCGAAGCCGCGGCGGCGCAGGGTGCGTGCGGCGACGGCGGCGACCTGGCCGGCGCCCACTGTGACTACGGTGCGAACGGTCATGCCGTGCACTCCTTTCCGGATGCGGCCGGTGCCGGACGCGGGGTGAGGTCCACGAGGACGGTCTCGTCGCGCACGAGGACGGGATAGACCGGCTGGCAGAGGTCCTGGTCCTCTTCGTATCCGGTCTCGAGATCGAAGCGCCACTGGTGGCCGGGGCAGATGACCCGGCCGTGCAGGAGCGTGCCCTTCACGAGCGAACGGTCCTGGTGGATGCACAGGTCGGCGAAGGCGTAGATGCGGTCGTTCGCATGGAACAGTGCGATCGCGAGGCCGTCGACCTCCACGCGGAGTTTGCGGCGGCGGGTCACCTCTTTCACCGTGGCGACGGCGACCCAGGTCGGGGACTCCGCGGCGGTGTCGGTGCCGGCGGTCCCGCTGCCCATGATTTCGGTGGACATGCTTCTCCTTCGCTCGTGTGCGAGAACGGGAGCGGAAGCCGCGAGCGACTTCCGCTCCCGCGCATCGGATCAGGCGGACGCCAGCTCCAGATCGGGGGCGACGTACGTGTCGTACAGGCCCTTCGTGTACGAGAAACGCATCTCCGCTCCCCAGCGGACGAGCTGCAGGCAGCGCTGCTGCAGCTGCGGGGTGTCCGCGCAGTCCAGGACGATCTGGTAGCCGCGCTCACCGTGCACGACGTCCGAGGTGATGTGCAGGTCGAAGAACTCGATCTCGTCCTCGGTGAAGCCGTACACCTCGCGGAGCGGGACGATCTGCTTCTTGTAGATGCTCGGCACCTGGGATTCGAGGCCCACGACCAGGGCCGCGGTGGCGACGACGAAGTGTTCGCGCTGGGACACCGCGTAGCACCAGGCCTGCAGTCCGCGGGTGACCGCGTTCATGTTGTTCGGATCCTCGACGCGCTCCTTGGTGGTGCCGCACGCCTCGGCGAACTTGATGAGCAGGTCGGTGTGCCGGATGTCGGCCAGCTCCTCCTCGTACATGTTCTGGAGGGTGAAGTCCTTGGCGTCGGTGAAGTGATCGGGGGTGTTGGAGTAGATGTTCGCCAGGTAGTCGGCGAAGGGGCCGACGTAGTGGTAGTGGTTCTCGGCCCACCGGGCGAAGTGGTGCTTCTCGAGCTTGCCCTCGGCCCACGCCTTGCTGAACGATGCGTTCTTCGCCTCGCGTCCCTTGATGGCGTCTTCGAGTGCGGCGCGGAATTCGTCGCGTCCGAGCAGTTCGGTCATGATGATGCCTTTCGATGAGGAGGTCGTGCGGGGGATGCGATCAGGCGTTGATCGCGGAGGTCAGGGCTTCGAATTCGGCGATCATGGCGGCGCCGACCGCCTTGTCCTGCTCGCCGTTGCCGCCGCTGATGCCGACGGCGCCGACGATCTGTCCGTCGTAGACGAGAGGGAAGCCGCCGACGAAGATCGCGAACTTCCCGGGGAGCATGTGGCTGATGCCGAACGCTTCGTTACCGGGGAGGGCGGGTCCGTTGGGACCCTCGTTGAACAGGTGGGTGGCGCGCTCGTGGCCGGCGGCGGTGAACGCCTTCGCCATGGCGATCTCGACGCCGGTGAGGCGGGCGCCGGGAAGCCGGTGCAGAGCAATGACGTTCGCGCTCTCGTCGCAGACACAGAGGGTCTGCTTCACGCCGATCTCCTCGGCCTTCGCGCGGCCGGCGGCCAGCAGGGGGAGTGCGTCGTCGAGGGTGATGCGGTGGATTCGATGCATTGGTCTCCACTTTCGAAGTCGGGTCGGAGAGTCGGACGATTCCTGGTCCGCGTCGGGATCCGTGTGCGTCCCGCCGATGCCGCGTCGCTGAAGTGTCGGCGGGTGCCGGAGCGGTGGAGCGGTGTGTCCGGCGTGGCTCATTTCTAACAGGGCCGTGCGCCGATGGGGACGGTCAAGATCACCGTTGTTTTCGGGATTCGGTGTACACAGTGCACATGTGTCTGGGACGCATGACTCTGGTAACTGGTGTAGAAAGTGCACACCGCCACGGTGTCGACGGGTCCACCCCCTCACGGCCCGCCGATGCTCCCGATGGAAGCAGGTCCCCATGGAATCGAGCCCGCGTCTGACAGTCCGAGGACTGCTCGACGAACCGCTCATGGAGGGCGCCCGGGTCGTGGATCGGGAGGCCGATCTCGACCGGGCGCTCACCTGGGTGCTGCCGTTCGGCGAGGTCGTCGGCCGATTCGACGATCTCACCGGTGTCGCCGTGTACATGCGGCCGGAGGCACTGGCCGACAGTGCGCACGCCCTGTCCGCACTCGCGGCCCGCGATGCGGCGGCGCTGGTCGTCGACGGCGCGGTGCCCGCCGGAGTGTCCTGGCCGGCGGGGTTGGTCGTGATCGAACTCGACCTGCCCGTCGGATTCGCGGCACTCAACCGGTTGCTCGCGGAGCGGTCGCTGATGCAGGAAGTGCACGTCATGCGCTATTCCGCGCACGTGCACTCGACGCTCGCCGGCCTGCTGCACCGCGGCGCGGGACTGAACCTGCTCGTCAAGGAGGTCTCGGCGCTCGCACAGCATCCGGCGATCGCGCTCGACGCGCGTGGTCAGGCCGTCGCCTTCCACGGTGTGGATGCCGCTCGGGCGGAAGAGATCTCGGAAATCCTACACAAGCAGCTGTCGACGGTGACGGCCGCGGATCGTCACGCGCACCACGACACCCGCGTGCTGGAGGAGGTCGTCGGAGGCGCACCCTGGACGTGCACGGCCAGCACCATCCGGCTCGGCAAACGGTTCGAGGGTTGGGTGGTCGTTCTCGCCTCGGGTGCGTCTCCCGGACCGCACGAACTGGCTCAGCACGCGGTCGTCACCGAACAGGCGACGGCGATCATCGGGTCGGAGATGCTGCGGCAACGCAGCGTCGACGAGGCCGAGGAACGGGCCCGCGGCGATTTCGTGCAGGCGCTGGTGCACGGCAGTTTCACCAGCCAGCACGACATGCAGGCCCGCGCCGAGTACCACGACATCGACCTCACCTCGTCGTTCGCGGTCTTCGTCGCGCCCGGTTACGGGGAGAACCCGGCCGGCCCGGGCGGCGACGAATCCGGTGGACTGTTGCGGTTGGCCCGGTACGCCGCCAGCGTCCTGCCCCATCCGTCGGTGCGCTCGTACGTCACGGTGATCGGCGACGTCCTGGTGGTGGTGCGGTCGCTCCGCTACCGCGACCCGCGCGACGTCGAACTCGAGATCGCCGAATACGCCGACGCGGTGTCGCAGGACCTGTCCCGCCGGCGCGTGCGCCCGGTGCCCGTCGCCCACGGAGCTCCGGCCGTCGGCGCGGACCAGATCCGGGAGAGCTATCGGCAGGCCCGCGTGGCACTCGGCATCGGGCAGCGGCTCGGCATGTCGGGTTCGGTGGCGTACCGCGACCTGCGGGGTTACGGCGTGCTCGAGCTGGTCGCCGAGACCGATCGCAGCCGCAGGTTCGTCGGCGACGTGTTCGGGTCGCTCAAGCCCGGCACCGACCTGTACGACACCCTGTCGGCCTATCTCGCGGCCGGCGGGAACGTCAACGCGGCGGCGCGGGAGCTGTCGGTGCACCGCAACACGATGCTGTCGAAGCTGGACCGGATCTCCCGCGCGATGGGGATGGACGTCCGGCTGCCGGAGAACCAGTTCACGGCCTGGCTCGCCGTCCGCCTCGAGCTTCTCGACCGGCTGCGCACCTCGGTCGAGAACGAGATCAACTACCGCTGAGAGCGGTCGACTCGGAGCCGGTCGCGACGTGATCCTCGGGGTCGGCCCCCAGGAACGACGCGGCGAACCCCGCGCACACGACCACGGCGCACACCGCGAAGAGCGGTCCCACCGTCCACGAACCGAGCGCGACGGTCACCCACGCCGCCCCGACGGCCGAGCCGCCGAAACGGATCAGGTTGAACACCCCCAGCCCCGTTCCGCGCTCGCCCGCCGGAGAACGCGTCGAGCCGGCGGCCGCGGGGGTCTGCACGGCGGCGATGCCGGCGCCGGTGATCGCGAGGACGGTCGCGACGAGCCACAGGCGCGGTTCGTCCGCCGAGAGGACGACGGCGAGCGCGATCTGACCGACGAGGAGCACCACCAGTCCCGCCCGCAGTATCCGCCGTGCGCCGACGCGGTCGACGGTGCGGCCGACGACCGGTGCGAGGACCGCCATGACCGCGGGCAGCGCGAACAGGATGGCCCCGGCCGTGGCTGTCGACGCGCCCGTCGCGTGCAACCGCAGCGGCACCGCCAGCAGAGCCGCGCCCAGGCAGAACATCTGCGCGAAGGCGGCGGCTGCGCTCCGCGCGAACCTGCTCTCGACCAGCAGTCGGACGTCGACGAACGGCACGTCCGCGCGGAGGCAGTGCACGACGAAACCGACCAGTACGACGATCGAGACGGCCAGTGCGATCCCTGCGACGGACGTGGGAACACCCGCTTGTCCGAACATGCTCAGTCCCAGCACGACTCCGGCGGAACCGAGCGTCAGTGCGATCGCACCGGGCACGTCGAGGGTCATCCGGCGTCCGGGGAAGATCGGGATCCAGCGCAGCGTTCCGGCCAGTCCGATCAGTGCAATCGGGATCATCGGGACGAAAACCCATCGCCAACCCCAATGTCCCGCAACGAAACCGCCGAGGGTGGGGCCGATGGCCTGACCGAGTCCGTTCACGGTGGCCCACGCGCTCACCGCGCGTGCGCGTCTGTGCGCGCCGAACAGCCACGCGATCAATCCCATGACCGCGGGAGCGAATGCGGCCGCCGCGACTCCGCCGAGGGCGCGCCAGACCACGAGGATCTCGAGGCTCGGCGCCGTCGCCGCTCCGGCAGCGCAGATCGCGGTGCCGAGCAGGGCACCGCAGTAGACGCGACGCCGACCGTATCGGTCACCGATGTACCCTGCAAGGGGCATTGCCGCAGCAAAAGTGAGAAGGAAGCCGACGGCCAGTAGTGCACCGTCTTCGAGGCTTGCGTCGAAGTCGGAAAGTATCTGTGGCAGTGGGACATTGATGATGTTGTTGCTCAGTGTCCCGACGAGGGTTCCGGCGAGCAGGGCGGACAGGGCCAGGGGAGTGCCCGTATCCGTCTCGGCTGCCGGCGCTGCCGGTGTATCGGTGCGAGTGGTCATCGAACTCTCCGGAACCTCGGGGAACTGCGCGGCACGGTTCGTACCGTCGAACCACTTTCGCACTGCGCTACCGTCGGATGCATCGCCATCGCGGAGTGAAGGTGCACATCGGATCCGGGGGAACCGGTGCAGGGTGCACATTCGACGACGTCGTGAGGGCGGCGCGGGGCGCGCGACACATGTTCGTAGCAATATTTCACATCCGAGCGCCTCGTCGTCACGAAATCGCAAAAGTGGAACACAGTGCACAGCTAGCGTGGCGGGCAATGTGCACCGTTCTCGTTGACCGAGCACGGGCCGTAGCGGAAAGTTCCCCCAATACATCGAGTTCCCATTCACCGTCCACGAACACAGCCCGACTCGTTCCACCCCCCTGTCGAAGGAATCGCCTTGGACGTACAACTCACCGCCGCGCACTGGGTCTACCTGGCCGGCATCCTCGTCATCCTGGCCACCATGGCCCTGCGGAAGAACATCGTCGTTCCTGCAGTCGTCGCAACCTTCCTGACCGCACTGACATTCTCCGGCAGCATCGTCACGGGACTGTCGGCCATCTTCAACGCGAGCCTCGTCGCGGCGAAGGAACTGTTCAACATCTTCCTCATCATCGCGATGGTCACGGCCATGCTCGGCGCGCTGCGCCAGCTCGGCGCCGACCGGATGATGGTCGCGCCGTTCCGGCGGGTCATGCGTGCGGGCACCAGCAGCTTCCTCGTCCTCGCCGCGGTCACCTACGTGATCTCCCTGTTCTTCTGGCCCACCCCGGCCGTGCCCCTCGTCGGCGCGGTGCTCATCCCCGTCGCGATCCGCGCGGGCATGTCCCCGCTGTCGGTGGGCATGGTCATCGCGATCTGCGGTCAGGGCATGGCGCTGTCCTCGGACTACATCATCAAGGTGGCGCCCGGTATCTCCGCATCGGCGGCCGGCGTCGAGGCCGACGCCGTCGCGGACAAGGCCATGGTCCTGTCCCTGATCGTCGGCGGCACGGCCCTGCTGATCACCTACCTCGTGCAGAAGCGGCACTGGCGTGCGCCGTCCCCCGACCTCCTCGTCGAGTGGGAGGCCGAAGCGGACCGCGGCATCGGCGACACCCGTGGCGACGACTCCTCGGGCGGCGGCTCCCGTCCTCCGCGTCGGCCGGAACCCGCCGGTGGCCCCACCGGCGGTGGCGGAGAGCATGCGGCGACGGCCACGGCGGTGCTCGTGGCGCCGTCCGACCCGGTCGCCGACCCCGACGCCGAGGCGGAGAAGGAGCGCCGCGGTACCGCGAAGGCGTTCGCGATGCTCGTGCCGCTCGCCTACCTCGCTTTCATCGTCTACCTGATGCTGGGCAAGTTCACCGAGGTCGTGCCGCCGCTGCAGGGTGGTGACGCCGCCGCGATCGTGGGTGGGATCGCAGCGCTGATCCTCTTCGCTGCCGCAGCGTCGACCGACCGCGGAGGTTTCCTCGAGACCACCTCGGATCACCTCGTCGACGGTCTGGTCTTCGCCTTCAAGGCCATGGGCTGCGTCCTCCCGATCGCCGGCTTCTTCTTCATCGGCAATCCGGAGTTCGCGGGACCGATCCTCGGCATCTCCGCCGACGCCGCAGGCCCGGCGATCCTGTTCGACCTCGTGACCACCGTGCAGGCCAACCTTCCGCAGAACGCCTTCGTCACGTCCTTCGGCATCCTGCTCATCGGCCTCGTCGCCGGACTCGACGGATCCGGATTCAGCGGACTGCCCCTCACCGGTGCGCTGTCGGGTGCTCTCGGCCCGGCCGTCGACGTCGACCCGTCGACGCTCGCGGCGATCGGTCAGATGGGCAACATCTGGGCCGGTGGCGGCGTCATCATCGCGTGGTCCTCGCTGGTCGCGGTGGCCGGTTTCGCCCGGGTGCCCGTGCTCGATCTCGCCCGCAAGTGCTTCCTGCCGGTGATGGCGGGACTGATCCTCTCGACCGTCTTCGCAGTCCTGGTGTTCTGACGAGGGCGCGTGTTCCGACGGAAGCGACCGGGTCCCTGCTTCAGGGGCCCGGTCGTTCCGGCAGGGTCAGGATCCGGTAGCCGAGTTCGTGGAGACGGCGATGTTCGGTCCAGCGTTCCCGGGTCCACGCCGGCTCGGTGTGCGCGGCGATGACGGCCGCGGTGGTGGAGGCGTGCAGGTCGAACTCGAGGTCGCGGCGCAGTTCGGGCAGCTCGCGTGCGTCCGTCGACGCGGCGATCCTCGTGACGGCGTCGCGGACGCGCCCGTCGGCGAAGTCGAGGACGCGGCGGTGGGCCCGGGGGAGCACACCCCACAGCACCGCGAGCGCGACGAGGACGCCGACGACGGTCTCGAGGAACCGATCGCGCGCGACCGTCACCAGATCGCCGGGGGCGCCCAAACCACCGAGGACGACGACGAGCGGGGTGATGAAGACCATCGCCAGGCCGTAGTTCCGCACCAGGAACATCTCGGTGCCGGCCATCACCGCGGCCAGCACCGCGACGAGGACGACCCCACCGGGATGGAAGGGCGTCAGACAGGCCACCAGGAGGAGTCCGAGCACGGTGCCGAGGAAGCGGTGCGCCGCCCGGTAGGAGCCGAGGATCCGGTCCGGTCCCTGATGCAGGATCATCGCGGCCGTGATGACCGCCCAGTCGGGGCGTCCGACGCCCAGCGCGATGGCGATCGTCCCGGCGACAGGTCCCGCGACGAGCAGGCGCACGGCGATCGTCGCCGACCGGCTGCGCAGGTGCGCGGCGCGCGCGAGGCGGTACCGCACGGAGGGGCGTCGCAGCGGGGTCCGCAGTCGCAGATCGTCCTCGGGAACCGCCTCGTCCCGCGGCCGCTCGTCCAGTGTCTCCGCGCATCGGAGGTGCGCCGCGCGCAGCGTCTGCTCCAGCGGATGCCCCGAGTCGACGAGTCCGGCGTCGTGCAGGCACTGCCAGGCGGCGTGCAGATCGTGGACCGCGGCGCGGCGATTGCCGGGTGAGTTCTCCTCGAGGACCGCGTCGACGGCGGCGACCGCAGCGGCCACCGCCGTGCGTTCCGGAGTTCGCGGCCGGAACGGGGCGCCGGACAGGGAGACCACGACGGCCGTCCCCGCGCCGATCGCCGTCCAGGCCGAGACCGTCGGGACGGACACTCCCAGCGCGGGGAGAGCGGACGCGATCTCGAGGGACAGCAACATCAGGAAGGCGCCGGGCGCACCCATCCGCAGCGCGTCGACGACGAAGGCGCACACCGCGACGGTCGCGGTCATCGCCGCGATGACCAGCAGGTACCACCACGCCGACCCTCCCTCGGCCAGCTCGTGGTGGACCACCGACCCTGCGAGGGCACCGATCGTCGCCAGTGTCACGAGCACCGTCCCGATGACGGCGACCGCTCGGGCACGGACGCGATAGGGGCGTTGCTCGCCGTAGACGACGGCGAAGGCGCCGAGTGTGGCGATGGCGGAGACGGCGCCGAATCCGAGGGCGACGCCCACGAGACCGGGTACCGCGACGGTGGCGGCTGCGCGCGCGGCGCCGGGCCACCGGCGTCCCTGCCGCGGAACCGACAGCATCGCGGTCCGCAACGGGGCGGGCGTGGGCAGCGGCAGATCGACGACCCGATGATCTCCGCTCGCTTCCGCCACGTCGTATCACCTTAGGAACCGGCGGGCCGGCGTTTCCCGTCGGCAGGCGCGCATGAGGCGCAGGTCACTGGGCCGGTCCGCCGAATTTCCCGACGGAATATTCGACGGGTAATTCGTCGGCGTTCGAATTGCGAACGCATCGAATTCGCCGGTGGAAAATGCGTCGACTCGCATATTTCTCGTAAATGGGATAGAAGAGGAGAGCGCCTGTTTCGAAGTCGGGAGAAATTCACCCGGCCCCGTGAAAGGACATTCCATGACACTCAATGTTGTGCTGTTGTTACTGGTACTGGCTGCGGCCTTCGCGTCCGTCGCCGCTCTCCATTCGGCGGACGAGCGCCGCACCCGCCATCCCTGAGTGAATTCGTGACGACGCGGATCCGTCCGCTCACGGAGATATCCGCGTTGCACTGTCCGATCGAGGGGGAGGTCGTGTGCGTTTTCGTCGGGAGAATCGCACACAACCTCCCCCTCGTTCGTCGTGCCCGGGGATGGCGCGAACGGTGGTCCCGGAAGGTCGGGACGGCCGTCCCTTCCACCCGGGACACCGGGCACCGGATCGTTCCTTCCACGACGCGCAGGGCGTCGCACCGATCCGAAGGGACTCTCAATGATCCTGTCAAGCCGCCACCGCGGTAACCGGCACATTCGGTTGCCAGGTGCGGTTGTCGCGGAGCAGAGCGTAGAGAACGTCCACGCGCCGCCGAGCCAGGCAGATCGTGGCCTGG
>NZ_NERM01000043.1:0-21602 GCF_002215235.1 Rhodococcus sp. BUPNP1 | reverse complement strand
TCCCAAGGTTCCCGCTGCTCCGCGTGCACCGCGCCCGGTCGCCACACACGGCCCTACCGGACCCGCCGACCACCGAGCAAGGGAAAACCCGCCCTTGCCCGGCAGTCACCGCGCCCGGTTCACCAGGCCGCACCGACCGACCGAGGTACCCGCTCCACCACCGCCACCGAACCACCCCGACGCACCCGCAAAACCGCAGGTCAGAGCCTAAAAACGTGTGACCAGCGTCACCATAAAAGCACCATAAAAGCACCAACAAAACATCGAAAAAGCATCAAAACAGATGTAAACTAGAGGCATGAACAACAACGAGAACGACCATCGCCCCGCCGGCCTCCTGCTCGACGTCTACCGCGCCCACCGCCTCGGCGACTGCACCAACGGCGGTATCAGCGCCGCCGCCGACACTCTTCTTTTGGTCGGCGTCCTCGACGAGCGCCGCGCCCGCACGGGCCGCATCACGTCACTGCCGTCCGGCTGCACCCCCCACGGAGTGCGAAGCCACGTCGGCGGCCATGAGCAGATCAGCCCCACCGTCGCCGTACGGATTCGACGCCACGCCTTCATCGAAGGCAGCTATGCCGCTTTGGTCAGAGTCGAATGGAACGCCGACCGTCGTCGGTACGAACTCACCGAGTCGGGACGAGTGGTGATGTTCGGAGGCAACTACGCCGGAACCTCCGACTCGAGACTGGGCGAGCTGTCCGAACGGTATCTCGGCCACCGATCCATGATCCTGCCCATCCATGACCGCATCGAAGACTGAACCAACGGCCCCGCCCTGGCGGGGCCGTCTGCTTTTCACGGAAACCCCCAGCTCAGAGGGTGAAAAGTGTGACAAAAGTCACCAAACAATCATCGGACAAACACCAATAAAACATCGAAAAATCATCAAAACAGATGTAAACTTGAGTCATGAACCACGGAAGCACCGCCGAATTCGCCACCGTCGACCCCGCTGACCTGCTCACCGACTCCAACATCCGCCATGACCTGCGCCTGACCGATGCCTTCCGCGAGTCGATCGCAGAGCAAGGGGTTCTGACCCCCATCACTGTGTGCCGCACCGCCGCCGGACCTCTGCGCGTGCTCACCGGCCACCGCCGCACCGCCGCAGCCCTCGGGGCCGGACTGACCCAGATCCCCGCCCTCATCGTCGGCGACGAAGGCGATGGCACCGACGCCGCCGTCGAACGGCTCGTCACCCAGTGGAGCGAGAACGAACACCGCGCCGCGATCACCAACGGCGAACGCCTGGCCCTGTTCGAGACCCTGGCCGACCACGGACTGACCTCCACCAAGATCGCCCGTCGCACCAAGGCGCCCCGCACCGAGATCGAGGCGGCCCTGACCTTGCGCGACACCGAGCAGCGCGACGCTGTGCAACGAGGCGAGCTGACCATCGAACAAGCCGCCGCCCTCGCCGAGTTCGGCGACGATCCCGCCGCCGTCCGCCGCATCGAGTGGGCCATCGCCAGCGGACGACTCGACCACGCACTCGCCGCCGAACGGTTGCGCCGCACCGAACGCAACGCCGCACTGGCCCGCGCCGAGGCGTACCTCGCAGAACACTCCATCGCCGCCGTGCCGCTTGGTGCTCTTCACGAGAGAGTGGGGGAGGGGACCAGCCAGCTGGTCGAGCGCGTCACCGACGAAGAAGGCAACACGCCCGCCATCGAAGAAGTCGCCGCCCTCGGACACCTCGGGCTGTACGTCTACAGCTGCACCACCTATTTCGACCGCGAGAGCGGCGACGAGATCGACGCGGACTACATCGTGGACGAGCTACCCGACGGCGATGCCCGCGAGGAATGGATGATTCCCCGCGAGAACGTCGTCGAAAACCACGAGACCACGCTGTACTGGCACGTCGTCAATATCGAAGACACCCCTTGGCGTACCTGGTGGGGACACCCCCGCCCCGCCGAGTCCGAACAGGAACAAAGTGTCGAGGACCGCGCAGTTCAGCGGCGCGAAGTGATCGAGAACAACCGCGAATGGCGAGCCGCCACCGAGGTCCGCCGCAAGTGGATCGCCCAGCAGACCACCCGCAAGACCGCCCCCAAGGGCACCGCCTCATTCGTGGCAACAGTGCTGATGAAGTGGCCCCAGATCCCCGCCGCCTATCACGCCCGCACCCTGGCCGAACAGATGCTCCCCACGTCCGACACTCTCGCGAAGCTCGCCAGCGCCACCGACCCTCGCGCCCTGGTCCTGCTGCGCGCCCACATCCTCATCGCCCTTGAGTCCCAGGTCGGCGTCGAGCACTGGCGCAAGCCCACCGACCTGTCGCAGTTCTACCTGCGCGCTATCGAAGCCCAGGGCTACACCCTCGCCGACATCGAGCGCCGCGCCGCCGGACTCGACCCCCTCGACGAGCAGTAACGCCCCTTCCGGTGGGCGGTCGTATCGGCCGCCCACCGGGCCAGACCACTCGCCGGGTGCCGGCCCCCGGCACGCATGGCCGTCGACCGGGGCATCGAACCCCGGTCGAAGGCTCCGGCACGGCCCTCACTTACGCATCATAAAATAATCAAAAAACAACCACACAATCATGTAAAACTCATCGAAAAGTCTTCACAAAGCATGATAATTAAGCGACAATGGACGAGTACCTGGGGAAACCCCGTCAAGCCGAAGGAGCGCCGCAATGATCGTCTGGACCGTCACGCTGACCGCGCCCACCGTTGCGCGCTCCGATTCTGGCTGCACCTTCACCCACGCGGCCGCCGCCTCCGACGCCGCCGAAGCAGCGCGCACGCTCGCGCTCGCCTACGGTGCGCCCGCCGGTAGCGCAGTCACCATCACCATCGACGGAAGCGTCATCGCTCGCGCCACCATCGGCCACCCCGACCCGACTCCCGTGCTCGACATCGCCGACGCCCTCGACGAACGGATCAGCGCATGACCGTCACCGACCAGACCGATCTCGACCGCTACCTCAGCGCCGACGAGTTCGCGCCCCCAGACGCCGACACCGAAACCCTGCTGCTGTGCGCGCTGCTGTTCGCCACCCGCGCCGCAGCCGCCGACATCGTGGACCTGCTCACCACCGACGACTTCCACCAGCCACTCCACGCCGAATTGTTCGACGCCATCGCCGCACTGATGAACACCGGCCAACCCCACGACCCCGCAATGGTCCTGGCCCACCTCGAGCGCCACGGTCGGCTCGCCGGTCACCACGGCCGCCGACTCGCCTACGCCCTGACCACCGCCACCACCGCCGGCGCCGATCCCACCGCCGCGCCCTACTACGCCCATGCCGTCATCAGCGCCGCCTACCGCCGCAGCTTTCGCACCGCCGGAGCCGCCATCACCGAGGCCGCGGAAACCCTGCCCGAAGCCGACCTGTTCGAGCACATGGTCGCCATCGGCCGTGCTCAACGCACCGCCACCCGCCGGCTCGAGCACGTTCGCGCCCGTATCGGCGCTGCGCCTACCGTCGGGAACATCAAGTAGACATAGCGATGGGGGAGAGGAGCCTGCCTCCGCTCTGACAGTTCGACGCTCGCGAGGGGGAGACCATGACCGACAAGGAAAACCACGATCAGACACTCCGAGAGATATTCGCCCTACACGGCGAGGAAGCTCTCAAGAACCACATCGCCCAGAACATCCGCGCTGCCAACGCAATGGCAGGCAAGTTCGACATCGAAGATCCCCGCACGATCATCAACAGGCTCGAGGCCGGTGAAACGCTCGACGATCTGATCAACGAGCTCCTCCCGCACAGCGAGGACTCGGAGTGACCGGATCGGCCGCCGAATCCGAGGGCTACATCCCCGGAACCGACGTCCGAATCAACCTTCTCGGCATCACTGATGCACGCCTACTCGAACGCATCGAGGACAGAGCCTTCGCGGCTGGGATGTACGAGTTCGCGCAGGTCCCGTCGCCCGAGAAGTTCACCGGCGATTTCCTGCGAGAGATCCACCGGCGCGGTTTGTATCGCGTGTACTCATGGGCCGGTCAGTACAAGACCGTGGCCACCACGCAGGGGAACCTTCCGATCACGCACTCAAGCCCGGAGGACACCGTCACCGACGTCGAGGAACTGTTCGCCGACCTCGCCGACGAGAACAACCTGACCGGACTCGATCACCGCACCTTCGTCACCCGCCTCGCCGACTACTGGGCACGCATGACGGAAATCCATCCCTTCCCCGACGGAAATTCTCGAAGCCAATTCGAGCTGTTCCGGCGCATCGCCATCAAAGCTGGATGGGTGATCGACACCGATCGCGTCGATCTCGCTGCATTGTCCGCAGCCCGCTACGTCACCGCGGAGAGCGGAGATCCCAGACTGCTCGCCGATGTCCTCGCCCCCGCCGTCGTGCCGGTCACCGGCTACGCACCCATCGAGCCTGCGCCCGGCCGACCCGCTCTTTCCCTGGTCAGCCACCTAGCGATGATGCGCGACTACGACCGCGACCGCAGTGGCCCCTACACGGCCTTCCAGACCTTCTGGGAGATCCCCCGCGAGCGATCCTTGAGCGGAGCCGAACTCGACAACGCTCACGCCCTGGTCCGCATCGGCCTGAACCTGGCCGAACGCACCGACTACGGTCCCGAACACGATGCCGCCGTACGCCGGATCCTTGAGGGCACCTCCACCCTCGCGGCCGAACGCGCCGCCGCAGCACTACCCGAGCCGAACCACCGCTACAAGGACCTGTTCGACCCAGCAGCAGGCAAGAACACCATGCGCTACGACACCGGAGCCCCGGTCAATGCCTTCGACGAGCGCGACCCTGCCCGGCTGCGCCGCCTCATCACCTGGGAGTTGGCACTGCGGACCGCCGACTACCTCGCCCACCGCGAAATTACCGGGGACGGCAGCGAACTACACGCAAGTGTCATCCACCGTGAGCTGCACACCGACTTCATGCCGATCGTCAGCGACACCTCCGCCTACACGAGCCCGGTGATCGCCGCCCCGGACGAGAACACTCTCACCGACCCCCACCAGCTCGGACGCCACATTGCCGCCATCCAGGAGGAAACCGAAGGAGTCCAGTCGGTCGCCGTCGTACTCATGACCGACCAGCTCGTCCACGACCGCCCCGACCGCACGATCGACTGGCGCACCATCGACCCCGAAGCGCTCCGTGCCGCCACCCACGCGGCCAACTACCACGACGATCCCCCCGAAGGCATCGAACCGGACCCGGCCCTCAAGGAGGCCATGCGAGTTGCCGGCCGGGAAGCCTTCGCCGCCGAACTCGCCCGTGCCACCACCACCACCACCGAGCTCCCCGCCGCCGCCCCGAACCTCGGCACGGTCGACGCCGCGCAACGGTACGAGAGGCACTGGGATGTGCTGGCCCACCGCAGCTACGCCCTGCTGGAGAATTCCCCGGAACGCAACGAGACCTACGAGCCGCTGACCACCGCAATTCAGGCGGCCGAGGAACCCCGTCACGCCACGTCGACCAGGACCGACGATGCCCTAGAGACAGCGAAACCGAATCCCGCCGACGGCGAGCCGCACCGGAATCTCACGCATGCCGACGAGGTAGGGGAGGAGCAGGGCCCGATCTCGACAGCGAAGGCACTCCACGGACCACCGCAGGTCCACCACACACCACCACAACCGAACAGCCGACCTCCGGCCATACATGAACACCAACCACCCACACCCGATCTGCACCTCAGGCCGCAGCTATAAGGCCGACGAGGCGGAAAAGTGTCGGGCAGCCGTGTTATTACTGGCGTAGAGCTGCGTTGCACGGCTGACCCCGACGCTGCCATCGGTGCCCGCATCACCACGGCCAGCACTCGAGGGCAAGGTCCCCCGGATCTGCAACCACCTGCGCCTACCGTCGTCCACCAGTGATGACCGATGCGGGCGGCATCACGAGTGTTGTGAACGGAGACGCCATGACGAAGAACTCTGCCCGCAAGAAGGCCGCCCGCGCGTACCAAACCGCGCACCCCGGCACCACCTTTCCCGACGCACTCCGGGCCGTCACCGACAGCGCCACCAGCACTCCCACTGCACCGCCGGCCCGTGCAGGGAAGCGGCAGCCCTCGACCACCGGAATCGACCCGCAGACCGAGGCGGCCGCCATAGAAGCTCTGACCGCCCTCGCCCGAAGCACCCGCAGCGACGGCTCACAGGTCGACTTCGCCGATACCCTCGCCGACATTCTGGTCGTTGTCGCCGCCAACATGGGATCGGTCGAAGGATTGCTCCGCGGCAGGCCGACCTCGTGGGAGGCCGACCTGATCCACCGGCTCATCACCGGTGCCGAAGCGGAAGAGGATCTTCCTGCGCGACGTACCGAGCCGGTTCGCGTCCCGCTCGAGATCGACGAAGAATGGGACCGCTTCGGGTTGGCCGCTCTTGCACAAGAGGCATTCGACGAGATCAACGGGCGCATGCTCGAGGTGGATGACGAGAGCCCCGAATCGGGTGCCCTGGCCGACGAACAGCTCGCCGTCGACGAACTCGAAGACAGCGACCGCGCCGCCTACATCTCCGCATTCACTGCCACCGCCCGCCAGATCGCCCAGGAACACGGCATCACAGCCCCCATCGAGGTCATCACCAGCTCATACCTCGATGACCAGCCGGCCCACGAACCGGACGAGCTCGAAGAGCGCATCCGCTATGCCGCTGTCGTCCGCACGCCCCACCCGATCACCGACAGCAACGCCACAGAGCTGATGGAACAGGGAGTCAGGCGAACGGAACTTGCCGCCGCACTGCGCGCCGCCGGTCACGACTACCGCGCCCGGGTTGCCCGCGTGAGCTCATGATCGGAGCGGCTGCGCCGCGCTGAACCCTGAACGGCCACCGAGAGGGATACGTCAGCCGCGCAGTGGCCCTGTACGAATCTGCTCCACAGACCGCTACGAATACCGCAGCAGACAGAAATGAAGAAAAAACCGAATTCGTGCACCAGTCGGTTACCGCCGCCGAGCTTCCAGCGTGGACAGCAGAACGAACTTCGTGCCCATCAGATCGAACGCCGCCTCGCTGTCCCCGGCGACGAGAAGTTCCCGCTCATGGGCGTGCAGCGACGCAATCGCTGTCTCGAGCTCATCGTCGGTCATCGCATCGGCGGCATCACCGATGGCTCGCGTCCTGTCCTCCACGCGCCGAGAGTAGCCACCGTGTCGTCCGCTGCACGTACAACCCAGCAGCAGAAAAGGCGATGGTCCCCGGCGGGGGGCGCCGGGGACCATCCTTCGACCCGGCCGGGAATCACTCACCTACCGGGGAACTCGGTGATTGCAGCGGTCACCGTAGCGGAAGTGCGTACCGGCACCAAACAGGTGAAGCGAGAGCGACCGGCAGGAGGAAGAGCTCTCGCAGTCAGCTCTCGACAGGCACGAGATCGCTCACGCGCGCCGGCCACGGATACGTGAGCGGGCTGTCGGCGTTGACCTCGATCATCGCCATGCCGGTGTCCTCATCGACGTCCTTGACGGTGAACACGAACTTGCCGCGTGCGCTGACCTTCACCTGGTCGCCGGGCTTCATGGTGGTGCTTTCTCCGATCGACACGACAGAACGGGACGTGTCGTTTTCCCAGTTCAAACCACAATTTTAGCGAAGCTAATTTTCTGGCTGCCGACGGGTCGCCCCGTCTGTGATCCCGCCGGCTCGCTCACCTTCCGGGTCGGGCTGCGGTTGCTCCTGCGTCGGTCTCGGCGGCCACTGCACCCCGGAGAACCGTGGTCCCGTATGGGGCGGAATGGCAATCTCTGCATCGCAGACGATGCACAGGTAGGTGCGGTGCCCGCTGGCTCCCGAGGGGCGCAGAGCCGTCGCGCACGTGCACGGTGTCCATCCCACCACCACCCGGTGTGGTCCCAGTCGGTGCCCGTTCGGGCACCGCTTCGGTGCGCGTTCGTAGGACACCACCAACCAATTTTCGCACATGCGTTCGACTCGGGGCACTATAGTCGGTGGGCGGCAGGTCGATGGAGGGACGCGACAGCGGACTTCGGGAAGCATCGGCCTGCCGCATCATTTCCGCAGGAAACTCGGCATCGAGAGCGGAAGAACCTCCGATACCGGGCACCCCCGCACCGGCCTGAGCACTCGCCTCGGTACGGTCACTGCCGTCCACGAACCGGGGGGAAGTGGACCGTCCGGCACCGTCATGCCCCTCGACCGACCCGGGGGGAAGATTGACCAACCGCCACCGCCACCGCGCCCGCACCGGCGCCGCACTGCTCGCTACGGCCATCACACTGACCGGCTGCACCTCGACCGCGAGTGAAGGCACCGCCGAGGCCGCAGACACCACCGCACCGCGCACCGCCGCGCTGATCCCCGCCGCCCCGGGCGAACCCGACCCCGGCGAGGAGTTCTCCACCCGCCCCAGCGACTACCCGGCCACCGCCGGGGACAACGGCATCGGCAGCATCATCGAAAGCCAGCGCATGGCCGAATTCCTCGTCCTGCCCGCCGAGGTCGACCCGGCACTGACCGAGGAATACCTCGACCTGACCCGCCCGATCTTCGGACCGATCCCACTGGCCTACCTGCTCGCCGACACCGACTCGACCATCGAGCAGATCGGCGCCGAGACCGGCATCATCGCCGGATTCTCCACCGCCCGCTTCACCAAGGACAGCAGGGCCCGGATGGTCCACGCCGTGCTGCGCTTCCGCGACGCCGCCGGAGCCGGCGACGCCGCGACGCGGTTGCACGAGCACCTGCTCGACCCCGCGGTGTCCGGGCCGACGGCCGCGCCGCATCCGCTGGCGACGATGCCCGACAGCCTGGTCCACACCGTCGAGACGGAGTTCTCCCGGTCGGTGGCCGCGCTGACCCAGCACGGCCACTACCTGATCTACACCTTCGTCGACAGTCCCACCGACCGGGCGAGCTGGGCCGACGGCGCGCTCGAGCACGCGCTGGAGTTGCAGCGGCCGATGATCGACCGCTTCCCCGCCACCGCACCGAGTGAGCTGCGGAATCTGCCGGTCGACATCGACGACATGCTGCGCCGCACCCTGCGCTATCCCGACGGCGCCGAAGGCGCGCAGGTCCCCGCCGTCTACGGCCCCCGCGGTGCCGCGCACCTGCTCGCCCAGCTGGGCACCCTCGACATGTTCGCCGACACCGCCGCCACCCACATGGCCCGCGACGCGACGTTCGTCTACCGCACCGACGCCACCGACCGCGCCGAAACCCTCTTCGACCGGGTCGTCGCGCAGATCCGCGACAAGAACGACGACATCTCCGTCGTCAGCGCCGCCGGCCCGCCCGGCATCCCCGACGCCCGCTGCTTCGAGGTCATCACCCCCTACTCCGAAGGGGCGAGCTGTGCACTGCTCTACGACACCTACGTCGCCGAGATCCGCACCAAAACCCTCACCGGCGCCCACCAGGCGACCTCGGCGCAGTACCTGATCTTCCAGGCCACCGACACCGACTGACCTGCGACAGAACAGGACCCCAGCCATGACACACCCCGGCCCCGACCCGACCGTCCCGCACGAGGTCGACTTCCAGCACATCCCCACCGGCGGATTCTTCGCCGAATGCACCCAGCCGAACCGCGCTGCGGCCGAAGCCTTCGCCCTCGACAAACTCATCGACCTCGGGGAAGACCCCGCCGAGGCCGGCGAGGCGGTCAAGCTGGCCGGCTACACCGCCGCCGATGCCCACACCTACGCCGTCCGGATCTATCCCACCCGCAGGTAGACGCCGGGGCGAGGGGAAGAGGCCGCTACTCTCGCGAACCCGGTGACCCACCAGGTCACCGGGTCCGGGCCGGGAACCCTCATCGAGCTCCCGAGCCGAGGCTTGAGGAGTAGCGGCCCCCCGATCCGCTGAACCGGACTGTAGCGCACCCATTTTCCGAACAGACGACGCCCGGATGTGAGCGAAGAGTGCATCAGACGCTGGCGACGCATCTTCGCCGCTTTCCCTGCAACTCCTTGCCCACCACGACCATGACAAGGCTCAGGAAGGCCTCGACGGCGACCCGTTGACGACGGCCGGACATCTCTATCAGACCGCAGGGGACCTCAACGCGTCGTAAAGGCATTCGCTACTGTCGCGCGAGTGAACCATCTCCAGGCAGTGCGTGACCGGCCGTTTAACGACGATGAGACCGAGCAGATGCGCCTACTCCTCAGCACATTTCGCGACGGCTCAGGACAACGGGTGAAGGCGGGCTTCATGCCCGACTTCCTGTCTTTCGAGCGGGTCACCGCATACGTACTCGGAGGCACCACCAACGAGGACAAAGGTGTGTTTGACGTTGCTGTCCCGAGCGGTGACGGCCGCAAGCAGTGGGGCGTCTCATGCAAGATGGCGAGCACTCAACCGACCAAGAATTGCTGCTGGTTCATGGAGCTCTCCAACTCCGCCAAGTACCTAACTGACGCTCTCTTAGCCGAGACGATCCACTGGCAGACGAATCCTGAAGCAGCAGGTCCCATCCTGGTGGCGACCGTCGGTTCCTGGCACGAGAAGGTGCGGGAGATCTATGACATCGACGCCAGCAAGTACCTGTTGCTCACGCACGACTCCCGGTGGCGCAAGTTCGAGATGGCGGCGTTCAACATCGACATTCTGACCCGGATCGCGGCCACCGACATCAAGTGGGTGGTCGAAGGTCGAGAGGCCAACGCTGGTAAACCTTCATCCGTCGCGGGATACATAGAAGTCAACCGCAAGCCGCATCGCTTGTGGCAGTGGTATGCCAACTCGGGAGGCCAACTGAAGTTCTACCCGCCCATCGGCTGGGAGGAGTGGCGAACGGGAGAGTTCGAACTTTCCGAACCCCCCGTGCGCGACCTCAAAGATAAAGTCGAGGACTACTGGCCGGGGGCTTGGCCCGGACCTGACGCCCCCGGGATCATCCCTTCTTGACCCACAGCACTTCCATGCGCTCTGCTGCCTTCTCCACCTTTGGGGGCTTGATCAGAACCTTCTTCCAGCCTGCGAGTTTCTCGTCGTATAGATGGTTGTTGTAGCCCGAGATGACGACCGGCCCCGGATGTGCGACTAGGGCGTCGAGCATCTCGATGTGCTCCGCGATGCTCATCTCCGAGGCGTACATCTTCTGGGTTCGAGTCTCCATCAGGTACGGCGGATCGGCGTAGATAAGCGTGTCTTTTGTGGCGAACCGGCGGATGACTTCGATCGCAGGACGATGCTCGATCTCTGCATCCTTAAGCCGCAGCGCAAGCTCAGCTAATTCGCTCGGCACACGCTGCCAGCGAAGCGACATGCCCCCTGCTCGCTGCCGCGAGCCCCGATTCTTCCAGCCTGTCTTCTTGGCGAGATCCGATGCGTGCGCCTGCCAAATTCGCGTGACGAACCGGCGCGCGTCCTCGAGTTCGTCCCCAGTCACGAGGTGACTATCGTCGTACTCCTCACGACTCCACGGCGTGGTCTCGAGTGCAAACAGAAGATCGTCAGTTCGATCGCGCAGGACGCGGAAGAAATTCACGACCAAGCTGTGCGCATCGTTGATGAGTTCATGACCGCTGGGATCCTTGGTGAAGAACACTGCCCCAGATCCAAAATAGGGCTCGATGTAGTGGTAGTGCTCATCGAAGTGGCTGACGATCTCGGCGGCTAGTGACCACTTGCTTCCCGGGTATCGCAGGGCAGCGGACCGCCGTTTGGGGGCTTCGACCACCTCGTCTGCAGTGAAGAGGGATAGGGGAGCATCGGTGGTCATGCCACCAACGGTATCCGGAGCGTCCGACCGCATCATGCGACCCCTGCCAAGTAGGTCCACGTTGAGGGCCGCGGAGCAAGAGTGTTAATCACACCGCTATGTATAGCGCGCTATACATAGCGGTGTCAAACGCGCTATACATCGTGCAGTACGATTCGCCACTATGGACCCCCGAACACGCCTCGCAATGTCGGTTCAGGATCCACGTCAGCGCCTGGACGTCCTGCTGGAACTTTTGTCCGAGATCGAGGCAAACCGAGTGGAGGTGCTCACCGCGCGCAATCGTACGATTCAAGAGCTTCATCGCAGCGGCGTTCGCATCGCCGATCTAGTATCGATCACCGGCCTCACGCGGGCGCGGGTGAATCAGATTCTCGCTGGGACACGCTGAGGGACCGTAGTAGTGCGCTAAGTGAATGGTGAGCCAGAGCAGTCCGGATGTACGACCCAGGCACCACTCGGTGGGACTACCCGGTGAGAGATGAAGGGCTCGCTGCCCCCTGTTTCCAATCAGTGTCGATCGATGAGCTTACAGCCCATCGATGACGCCCTACCCGTTCTCGCTGTTCCAGAAGGGACGACGCCGAGCCGCTACACCCGCGGTGCCAATTGATCGACACTGCCGCCGGCGGCAAGCTGATCTTCTCCATCTGCGGCGCGCTTGCCTGTCCTGTAGGCGATCGTTGACTGTTCGGCTTTGCCCACCCCGTCTGACTAGTAGGCGGTGATACCGAGGTCGTCGAGGTCGCTGGTCAGCTTCCAATAGACATCGGTGTCGTAGAAGCCCTTTGCATCGCTGTTCCCTTGCTCTGGGTCGATCTTGTCCATGTCAGGGACGTCGTAGGAGATCACGTATCCCTCGTTTGCATCGCTCCACTCGACATGGACGACCATCTCCGCTGTATCGATGTCGTACTTGTCGTTTCCGTGATTCTTGGCGATGTACTCAAAGGAATACGTAAAGGTGTAGCTGTCGTCCTGCTTCAGCAACCGGGGGTCGTCCTCGTCCGGTTCGTCTGCGAACCCGTGACTATCGTCATCATCTGATGTGAAGTGCCCGTGGGGGTCCAGCACATCTGCGTCAATCTCTTCTCCGCAAACGGGGCAAGATTCGCTAGCCATGGTTCTCCTTCGGTGCAATGTGCAATATGGGTGTGGTCGTCGAGCGCGTCACTGGTGGCTACCTAGGTTCCACCGATCAGGGATCAGCCGAACTGCCACTCCCAACCGTTCGCCCAGTTCGACGCCCGATATTGCAGAACACCACTCGGCGTCGGCGACTCGAACGCCACCCGGAACCGATACTTCGACGCCGGCACCAACTCGCTAGGCCACTCCGCGTCGATGCAATACCGGCTCGCCTCCGACGTCGGTCGCGTCTCCACGTAGCCGTCCGCGTCAGCGATGGACCAGTTGTTCTCCGGATGGAACCCGCCAGGCAAGGTCAAGTCCTCATCGAAGCCTTCGCGGGTCTCGGCCTCGATCGAGGCGATGATGATGTGCCCATCCTCCGAAGGCTTCGAAATCGACAGCTCGCATTCCGGATCGACCTCGATGCTATTGATGGTCCAGGTCACGGCGGGTTCTTTCACTCGAGTGTCACCGGCTCCGATCTGCCTGCCGATCTCAGCGATGTAGTTGCCCCGCGGTGACAGCTCGAACGCGGGTGCCTCCGTCGTCTGGGTGGTCGACTGCACAGAGGCAGCTGTCTGGGTGGTGGTACTTGCGCTCTCTGTCTCGTCACCTCCGCTGCCGCAGGCGGCCGCGAAAAGAGCGAAAGGGAGGAGCACGAGAGCCGAGCGTTGTTTCATGCCCGAATCATTTCAATTGCCGAGATCGGAGGCAAAAGTAGCATTCGCACTGCTGTAAGTCGTGTGCCTGCGAGCTACGCCGAGTTCGCTTGGACGGGCGCAGCCAGGACTGTAGATAAAGGGCGTTCAAACCGCGGTTCCTGGCGCGCGCCCATGACTACTGATTCACATTGTCGAACCGCCGCCAACGGGTGTAAGCAGACTGCCTGCTGATCCCGACAGCTTCGCCAATGTCAGCCCAGGACGACCCACATGCTCGAGCCACCGCCACAGCTTCATCCAGCCTACGGCCGGCCGCCTGCGCTTCACGCGCGGTCCGCTTCACTGCTTCAAGACTGGGTGGCCGGACATGCTCGAGCCACTCGGTGTGGCAACTGTCCTCTACCCACCTGGGAGCAGGTCCGCCTTCCGGGTCATACACCTGATCGGGCTCAGGTGTCGCGGAACGATCTGTCAGTCGGCGAATCATCAACGGAGCCTTCCAGCCGCATGAGCACCGTGCCAGCCACCCGACGGTTTCCGAAATGCTCACCGTGTTTCCGTCGTCGAGGACGAGATTGTCGCCCTGCAGCTCGGTCACTCGACGCCCGGCCGAGACCTCGATCGAGGCATGCCCCTCATGCTCGCCGTCCACTGTCTGCCAACTCATCGTAATCAACCCATCGTTGCGATTTAAATCCAATAGTAAACTGTGATGTCAAGTGAACGCATGGGAAGTTATGTCATAAGATTATGACGCTAGATCAGGATGTTGCGAAAACGTCCGAAGCGCTCCATAGAGAAAGGGTGTGCTGTTTGACGATCCTTCAACCGCACACCGTGCGGAGCCTCCAGACCTCCGGGCGACAGCGCCGTATCGTCCGACGATATGGCGTGGTTGATGCTTGGTGTTCTGGCGCTGGTGGGGTTGGCGGTGGGCGTGGTGGTGCCACGACGAGCCCGGCTTGGTAGCGCGCCAGGGTTCCCGTGGTTCTGGGTGGCGTTCCCCGTCACCTGCATCGTCATCGCGACCGCGATCGGCGTCTTCGCTTGGCCTCAAGTGTTGACCGGCTCGGGAAGTTACTGGTGGGAACCGCCCACTGCGAATCGGCCCGGTCTGCAGTTCTTGTCGAGCGAGCAGTACCAGCGGTTCGTGACACTGCGCCGGTGGAGATGGGTGCTGCCGGTGGCATCGCTCGCGGGAATCGGGTTGTGCGTGTGGGCCTGGCGGCGGCGCCGGGTATGACACCGCTGTTGCCGATGGGCCTGCGGGACACCACGGAATACCTAATGAAACTGTGCCGCTCAGGGGTGTTCGGTGAGGTTATGCGGTTACCCCGTGTTACTTAAGGTGCCGGTACAGCGTCGTACGACCGACCCCGAGGATCTCAGCGATCTCGGTCTGACTCATCCCGTTGTCGCGCATCAACTTCGCCTGCTTGATCTTCTTCGTCGTCATCTTCGGCGGCCGTCCGCCGACCCGGCCGCGGGCCCGGGCCGCGGCGAGGCCGGCGGAGGTGCGTTCGCGGATGAGGTTGCGCTCGAACTCCGCGAGCGCGCCGAAGATGGAGAAGATCAGCTTGCCGCCGGCGGTCGTGGTGTCGATCGATTCGGTCACCGACCGAAAGCCGATGCCGCGCTCTTCGAGATCGGTGACCACTTGAAGCAGATGAGGTAGGGACCGACCGAGTCGATCGAGTCGCCACACCACCAAGGTGTCCCCGGACCGCAGATGAGAGAACACCTCGTCGAGTTGCGGCCGAGCGGTGGTGGCACCGCTGGCGGTCTCGGTCCAGATCCGTGAACACCCCGCAGCCCTCAGCGCGTCGCTCTGCAGATCGAGGGTCTGATCGGTCGTCGAGACCCTCGCATAGCCCAGAAGTTCGCTCACAAGCTCGCAGTGTTCCATAACTCACCGACAGGTACGGTTTTGAACCAGAGGTTTCGGACATGAGTTTCGGGACAATAGTCGCACCTGGTCGCCCGAATCCGCTACGGATGTTTCATATACGTTCGTTTTCAGAACAAGATCAATTTTTGGATCGCTCCTCAAAGAGAGTGCAACCCGGAAGATCTGTGAGCGCAACGCTCGGCACTCAAGCGGTATAGAGATCCTCGACGACCGGAGCTACACCGACAAGGGTTACACCGGCCGCAACCGACACCGGCGCTGTCTGCACGAAGCGCTCGCCGACGAGTTCAACGCCAAGTGTCCGACTGAGCATTGTCGGCTCCGTTCACGATCTGAACGACCCGACCGGAAAGCCCTTCTTCGACCTGCCCGCCCTGATGGCCGAGGAGAGGTCTATCGGACCGTTAATGCTGTGAATCGACGTTTTCTTGCGGATGGATGAAGTATTTCCGGTAGCGGGGGAGGCTATCCTCATTATAGAGAGAATGTTCTAGTACCATGAGAACCTCCTTCTTGGTCACCTCATTGCTGCCATGCGCGGCGATGGAAATGAGATCGTGAGCATTCTCCGTCACGTTTAAGAGATGGCGGACCGGTTGAATTATTACAGGGTCAAATTTGCTATTAACCGCCCATTGTAAGTATTGATAAAGTCGCTCAAGATCACATGTTAGGTCCGATGCTTCGGCGATTCCGAATATGTAAAATTCGACAAGTTTAGCCGTGGCGACAGATTTAGACAATGAACCAGTTCGGGATTCGCAGTATGAGCGATATGCAGCAAAAAAAGAGGGCCAGCTATAACGCGCAATCTTGCGGGAAAGCCATTCTGTGTTGCTGATTGGAATACGCACAAGGTCGATATTTCGGCTAATGTTCATGTAAATCTGCAGCAAATCGGGGAGTGCCTGTTCTACGCCCATCTGTGTTGCCCATTCGGCGGCTGCGTGAAAGTTCAGAATCTCATCGACATCCAGGCAATATTCGCCCCCTCGACTCAAGACGTGATCAGATTTATATCTGATCTCAGATATCGCAGAACAGGCACTCGATGCATTCCAACTATTTTCGATGTATGGGATAGCGTAATGAGGGTCTTCCATGATTCGCCGGAAAAGCATTCCTATGCGCACCCAGGGGTCCACTCTACGGAACGCTACTTCCGACTCATTGCAGGCATAGCCAGCCATGACGGCAAAATGCTGACCATGGGCCCCGCTGGCGAGTTCATCGAAGTCCGTTCTGTTCGAGATCTTAAACGAATCCATAGCTCGACGCCACGATGGAGTATCCCCGATACCAGGACGGTGTGCGAATCGATCCCTGTAAAATCGGATGAAAGCACCTCTTGCGTCCCATGTCGAAGTCATGTCATCGAATTTTATCCGCGCGGAATCATCCTCGAGCACCGCAAGAATATCTATAATGTCGAATATTACTACAAGCGATTGCACGCGAGAGAGTCGCTTTAGTATTTGTTCGTCATCGCCTGGTTCTAAAGCGTTCAATAAGCCATTGAATATGTAGTCGGTTTTGCCCTCTATGTAAGCGTCTATATTTACGAATAGAGCCCGCTTTGCATCAATTACCTCAAGAAAAGAGAGCAATTTCCCAATCCAACGGTGAGGATCCTCTTCCGCAAGCTCTTCAATATCCTTGATATGCCGTGCAACGTATTCGGTCCCTAATGCTGATGGAAGCCAGGCATCCTCGATTCTGGGGTCAATTTCCAGGGCCAATTGTTTTGTCAAATTTGGATCGAGCCATTCTGCCACCCCGTAATGGTGTAAGGTGAAGGCCCTGCGCGCAAGCTCTTCGCGACGATAAGAAGTTGCACTCCTCTCGATAATATTTGACAGTTGAAAAAAAAATCGATTTCCTACAGTTTCTTCAGTATTGTGGAGCTCAAATAGGAGATCTATTAACCTGCGGTTCGCAGGCCCTAACAGTCCAGCGCAGTGCTCAAGAGCAACAGACCAGGCCGGTCGTAAAGTTGCGGTGCGAAGGAAATCTTTGGCTTCAGTGAAATCGCGTTGTATCCAGGAAGCCAAGGCTTGTCCAACAAGGTGTTCGTGAATTGTGCGGTGCAGCCACCGGTACTGCTGACCCAGCAGGTCACCACGTCGGAGTTGTCCGTGGGGTATCAGCAGCCCATCGGTCTCGGTCAACTCGGCGGCGTCACCCCTGAAATTCGGGTCAAACGCTAGCTCACGCAGGGAGATATGGTCAGCCCACAAGGGCAAGTCAGACGCTGCGGCCGCCGGCCGGTTTGCCATTGCCCATGCTACGGCCGTTGCTAACTCAAGAATTCTCTGATTCTCCTTGGCGGACAGCCGACGTTGAGCCGGAGGTTTCCACCGTCGTTCAAAGAAGAGTCCGAGATACTGCTGGTAAAGACCATGTTTCGTGCTTTGCGCGGTCTCATGGGTAGATACGTAGCAGATGAACCCGGCCAGTAGTGGAATCTGCGCAAGAGACGACAGGTCTGAGTCCTGAACCGCTACTAATGTCTGGTCCCGGAGGTCTGCCTCGGGCTCGGTGAACCAGGAGTCGACGAACTTCTCGACCTCCGGGTGATCCATGTGGTTGACGAGCAGCTCGGGTGCCTCGTACATCGGCTTGGTGTACCCCGTGATGCGGGAGGCGATGGTAATAGTGCCGGGGATATCGGCTAACGCGACCAGCACCGCTTCCGCAGCGGCCCGACTGGACTGTTCGACAATCTCATCGAGTCCGTCAAGCGCGACCAGAAACATATCGTCGCGCACGATCGACTCGACCAATCTGCCTCGGATATCGGAGGGGCAGACGACACCAGAGAATGCGCTGGCCGCATCAACAATCAGGGCGGCCGCATGCTCGGGGTCCAACGCTTGCCGGGAACTGTGTGCTGCGGCCAGATCTCCGAGATCGTCGAGACGGGCAAACAACGCGAGTCGTCCCTCAGCGATGTTGCCGAGGCAGCAGGCGGACAGAACGGTGCTCTTCCCGTGTCCCGGATCGCCGAGCAGCACGCTGCGTCGATGTTGGAGAACGAGTTCTGTAGCCGGAGTGTCGGAATGACGACTCAGGCCGCTGTACAGGCCCGTTTCCTGGGCGTACCCCTTTTCCCAGCCGTCGTCGAGTACGGAAGCGGTCAGCCGCTCGGCCAGCGCGCCGACGGTCAGATGGCGAGGATAGTAGGGCGGCAGTTGTGAGAGCCGGGCAGCGCTGCGCACGCAGAAATCCAGGCACTGTGGGTCGACAAGTGCCCGCTGTGTGGCGGTCGCGGCCACTTCGGTGGAGTCGCGGATCTGTGCTTCAGTCTGTTGTTGATGCAGGACCATCTCGATCATGTCGGCATCGGGGGTGCCGTCCGATCCTCGTCCACTGCATTGCTTGAGAAGGGCCTCCCGTTGAGCTGCATCAGCGCCGAGACCGTTGGCGAGCTCGGTAAGCAAGGAGCGAGTGAATTCCCTCCCATAGAACATGCAATAGGTCAGTTCCTCGCTTGCCTTCTGGAGATCACGCAGCCACTCGGCATCCGGGCCCTTAGTCCGCTCAAGGGCCGTCTCCAATGACGCCTCCTGCCGTGCTGCGACAACGAACACGGACAGAAGACGGGGGCTTGGTACCCGCCGCCCGTCGATGAGGGGCAGATCCTTTGCAGGGCGCCGCCGGTCGGTAAAACACGTGTCGAGCTGATCCCCGAAGTGCGCCATGACGAAGCCGAAGACGAACTCGGCGGCACTCGCGCTGACCTTTGCCATTGATCGATCATCTCAAAGCAACTTCATTCGTCCTCATTCGTCCGCACTCGAGTGCGGACGAATGAAATGACTGTCCGATGTTGCCGCGCATATCGTCGTGTTGTCCGAAGCGCCACATCACATCTCACTCAGAAGGGAGGCACATCATGGGTGACTACGACGATCACTCCGACGGATTCGACAACGATGGCGGTAACGACGCCTCAAGCGATCAGAACGACGGAAGCTAGAGCTTCCGGGGTGGCAGGCGCGGTAGCCGCCGCGCCTGCCACCTTCACATCCGCCTTGCACGCGGATACCACTCTCCAGAGACACGGAAAGCGACTTCATCATGACTGACACCTCTCGCCGTGACCATCCCGGCAACTGCTCCTCCTGCGGCAGCAGTTGCGGCCCCAACACAACCATGCCGACGGAACCTAAGATTTCGGCGGTCTTGGCTCCGCTCTCCTTCACCGACGAGGTAGACCCGGCACTGTGGAACCGGCTGGTGCGACGCATTACCAAGGACGCCGAGTTCGGCACCAAGATCGGTGACGCTGGTCAGCAGACGGCGATCGACTTCGCCGGACGCATCCTCAACCAGACGGTCGGCTTCCTCGAGCTCATCGCTCACAACCCCGGAGTCGGGTTCTCCCCGAGTCGCCTGGTCGACATCGGCTGGCACAACTTCATCCTCTACACCCGCGAATACGCGCAGTTCTGCCACCGAATCGCCGGCCGCTTCATCCACCATGCCCCCTTCGACGAGGTTGGAGTCGATTACGGCACCGGGCACGCAGTTCGTACCGTCGACGCGCTGCGAGCGTTCGGGTGGCCCGTGGACGATCTGCTGTGGACGTCCGACACGCTGAGCTGCGATGCCCGACTGATTCAGTCCGCGGACTGCGGCCAGTGCGAACCCTCCCGTGGATACGACTGCGGCGCCTGCTCAACCACACGCATGTCGTCTGCGGCACTGCACCGTGCAGTCGCCAACAACGGCAACTGCGGTACGCAGGACTGCAGCGATGCGTGCGGTGGTCCCGACGGGTTCACCATCACGCAGCGCACGGGTCTGAAGACCCTCGTCGCCAACAACGGCAACTGCGGTACGCAGGACTGCAGCGATGCGTGCGGTGGTCCCGACGGGTTCACCATCACGCAGCGCACGGGTCTGAAGACCCTCGTCGCCATCAACGGCAACTGCGGCTCGCAGGATAACGGTGACGCATGCGGTGGAGGGCAGGACGGAGGATCCGACGGCAACTAACCTGTCGCCTGTGGGGCGCCTTCGGGAAACTGAGAGCGCCCCACAGGCTATCTAGGCCATCGCAGAAGCGGCGAACGGAACGTCAGGAAGCTCGGATCTCTATCCGGCGCTGCGTGAAGAGCGTGAAGAATGTGACAAGCGAGATCTGAGGGCGATCCGCTCACGGCGACGTCGAGCTTCACGTACTTGTTGACGAGCCCGGGAAAGGGCCTGGTCAGGCGTTTCGTTCGAATCCTTCGACTCGGCGGAGCGACGCGTCACCAGCTTTACGGATCCCATACTCACGCTCCTTCCCGTAGCTCTACTCTCTAGTATAGTTCGCCGCGTTTGGCTTCAGCGTATGCCACTGCTAGGGCTGAGGCGTACAGGGCAATAGTTTGGCCGTGGCGATCGTCCAGGTCGCCGGCTCTAGGTGCATCGATCGTCAACAGGCCGAACCCCTTCTCCAGCGAGCGGATTGGAGCGGTGATGAAGGTCCTATAGCCGTCGCCGCTACCCTCCCATTCTTCCTGTTGCCCAACCTGATCCAGATCGGCTGCGAACCGGTACGGACCCGCCATCTCAAGGACCTTGAATGCCTTGTCGCCGCGCGCTGAGCCACGCTCGAAGCTCTTTGGTTGCTGGTCTCTCCCGCGGGCAGCGGAGCAGTTCATTCGCTGTGCGTCATCCGAGATTGTGAAAACGCAAACTCGAACACCAGGAATCGAATCAAACGCCCTGGCAAGGCGCCCGCAAGCGCGGTCCGCGAGCCTGTCTGCTGTTCGCTTGCGATAGGGAGCGGGCTGGTCAGCAGTTGACGCGAGCTCCTCAAGCAGAGGAGACAACGATTCTTCCAGTAGGAGGTCTCGCGCTGAGTGGGTTTCATCGAGAGATGCACTTTCGTGTCGCCAATAGAGCAAGAGGCCGAACACTAGGCTGGCGACCACGATGCAGGGCGCGCCGAACGCAGGGTTTGAGCTGACAACGCCACTGCCTACGAGTCCTGCGGCGAAGCTCGACGTCTCCGCAGTCTTTTCATAGCGAGCCAGATGATAGCCAAGCCACAGTGCGGGATTAGGGGGCGGCTTGGTCACGGATCTCGATGATACGCAGGAGATCCATTACCACGTTGGTCTCGGGGCCGGTAAACGTATGCTCCCGCGGCCGGCGGACGGTGCCCCCTCGCTCTGGCTAGGAGTGTGCCCGGCTCGTCTGCGGTGTGTCGGCTCTACCGATCCCCGGGGGCTCCGCCCCCGG
>NZ_NERM01000042.1:0-21919 GCF_002215235.1 Rhodococcus sp. BUPNP1 | reverse complement strand
GGGTGCTCCTCGGGAAGGCGGTGGTGCGGTTCGGGTCGTCGCGGATCGTGGGGAACGCGAAGGCCTTCGGAGTTAGGTTACGGAATCCTATGTGTCGGCGGGAGTAGGGGATGGGGTTGCGCACACCACCCCCGGATGCAATGGTTAGGCTTACCTAATCAGGATTCACCGTCGATCAGGAGGTGTCGGATGACGACGCTGCTGCTGCCGCCCACGGCGGCACCCGTCCGCCCGTTCGAGGACACGCGCGCCCGGCTGCGCGCACTCGCCGCGGGAGCCCCCCGCGTGTATGCGGTGGCCTGTATCGACGAAGAACCCCGCCGCCGCTGGTGGTTCCTCGGCGGCGGCGAGCGACAGCAGCGCGTCGAGGCGCTCTACGACCGCGCCCTGCTCGACACCGAGGACCCGCGCATCGCCGTCGAACAGGTCGCCGGCGCCCTCATCCACGCCGTGGTCGGCCGCGTCCTCGCTCCCTACGCCCTCGAGGGCCGCGTCTGGGATCCGGGTCTGGACAATCTGTGGCTGCACCAGGACAGCGACGGCTGCATCGACTGGGCCGGTCTCGCCGACGACACCCTGCGGGTGCTGCCCGAGGACCGTGCCGTCGGGCAACGCGACGTGGTGGTGCTGCCGTGCGAGCGGGCGATGGCGGTGTGGACCGCCCACCGCGCCGCAACAGCCCTCGAGGCCGTCCATCTCGCGCTGCGCTCCCTCGCCCCGCTCGACCGGAACCGCTTCTGGGCGATCGTCGGGCGCACCGTCGTCACCGGCGCCGCCCAGCTGCCCGTGCTGGGCGGCGCCTCCCGCCGCACCGCCGCGCGCCGCGGTCAGGCGTTGCTCGACGCCTTCGTCGCCGCCGGCTATCCCGTCCGAGGCCTTGCCGGATTAGGGCAGCCTTCCCTATAATCGAATCCGTTCCGACTGCCGGACCGCAGCGGAGTCCTGAGGGCTGCAGTGACTCCCGGTCCCTTCCCGCGGCGGGCCTCACATCCATGTGGGGCCCGCCGTCGCGTGTCCGGAGCCTGCGCCGTCGACGCACAGCGCAACCGGCCGATCGCAGGCGCTGCGGTGGCGAACCCGGAGGATGCTGGAGGAATCCGCGCCGCGACCTGGGAAGCACCGAGAGATGACCACCCTGTGGATGATCGAAGACCTCGAACCGTGGCCCGACCAACCCGTCCCCGGGCAGGTGTGTGAACCGACCACCTCCTGGACCACCCCCGGCGCGAGCGACTGCATCCGCGAACTCGTCCGGCACATACCCGCCCGGGTCGAGCAGATCACCGTCGACGATCGGATCGAACTGCTCGCCCATCTCGGTCACGGCTTCACCACCGTGCTCCCACCGCAACTCGACACCCTCTGCGACGTCGTGCTCACCGGGCATCTGGTGTGGGACCGCTATCTGTGGACGCTGTACCGCACCCGACCGCACGGGCGCGCCCGGGTCGCCGAACGTCACCCGGTGATCCAGCGGACCATCAGGATCCCGACCGCGGACGCGGGCTGGTACGGCGTCGAGTACGAGGGCGCGCGGACCGTGCACCGGTTCGGGCCGATCCCCGACGGCTACTCGATCGTCGCCTACGCGCTGCTGGTGACCCTGCAGTGACCAGCCCCGCGTGCCACGCTCGGAGGTCAGGCGTCCGAAAATCGCCATGTCCTACCATCGTTCGACGGCCACCTGTCCCGGCGGCCGGTCGACCCACGCACGAACAAGGGAAGCCCGTATGAGCGACCAGTCCACCTCCGCCCCGGCCCAGCACGACGTGCAGGCGATCAACGCCGTCAACGACCGAGGCTTCAACACCGCCCTCGGCCTCGAGTTCGTCGAACTCGGACCCGATCTCGCGCGGGCCCGGTGGACGATCACCCCCACGCAGCACCAGCCCTACGGCATCGTGCACGGCGGGGTGTACTGCGCGGTGATCGAGACCGTCGCCAGCGTCGCCGGCGCCAACTGGCTGGGGGACAAGGGCAACGTCGTCGGGGTCAACAACAACACCGACTTCCTCCGCGCGACCCGCGAAGGGGTCCTCACCGCGACCGGCACCCCGGTGCACCGCGGACGCACCCAGCAGGTGTGGCGGGTGGAGATCGTCGACGAGCAGGACCGTCTCGTCGCGCAGGGGCAGGTGCGCCTGGCGAACATCACGAACGCGGACCGCATCGGGCACTGACCCTGCAGCCGGGCGGCTCCGGCCGGGACACCGTGCCCGGCCGGAGCGCCGACGATCAGCCCGCGGCCTGCGTCCCCCCGCGGCCCCGCCCGGCCGGAGCCTCCGCCGAACGGTCCCCGCCCTTCGTCGCGCTCTCGCCGTTCTGCGAGTCGCCGCCGGGTTCGTCCGAGCGCATGTGCTCGAGCGCGATCCGCGCGAACACCTGCTGCTCGGTCGCGGCCATCTCGTTGCGGCCGGTGGAGAAGAACGCCTGCGCCCACGACAACAGCGTGGACAGCTTCGACGAGAACCCCACCAGATACAGCAGGTGGATGAACAACCACGCCACCCAGCCGAGGAACCCGCTGATCTCGAGTTTGCCGACCTTGGCGACCGCACTGAACCGCGAGATGGTCGCCATGCTGCCCTTGTCGAAATACTTGAACGGTTCCCGATGGGTCGGGTCGGCGCCGTCGAGGGAGGCGATGATCTGCCGGGCCGCGTACTTGCCGCCCTGCATCGCCACCTGCGCCAGCCCGGGTAGCTTGTTCAGCGACATCATGTCGCCGATGACGAACACGTTCGGATGCCCCGGCAGTGTCAGATCCGGCAGCACCTCCACCCGGCCCGCCCGGTCGATCCCGGCGCCGGACTGTTCGGCGAGCTGCTTGCCGAGCGGGCTGGCCGCCACGCCCGCCGACCACACCTTGCACTGCGATTCGATGCGTCGCTGCGAGCCGTCCTTCTCCTTGACGACGAGACCGTCGGCGTCGACGTCGGTGACCATCGCGCCGAGCTGGATCTCCACCCCGAGCCGTTCGAGGGTGTTGCGGGCCTTGCGGCTGAGTTTGCCGCCGTAGACCGGCAGCACATCGGAGGCACCGTCGAGCAGCACCACCCGCGCCTCGGTCGGATCGATGTTGCGGAAGGTGCCCTTGAGGGTGCGGCGCGAGAGCTCGGCGATCTGCCCGGCCAGCTCCACCCCGGTCGGGCCCGCGCCGACCACCACGAAGGTCAGCAACCGGGCGCGTTCCTCGTGATCGTGGGACAGTTCGGCCTGCTCGAACGCCCCGAGGATCCGGCCGCGCAGCTCGAGGGCGTCGTCGATGGTCTTCATGCCCGGCGCGAACTCGGCGAACTGGTCGTTGCCGAAATAGGACTGGCCGGCGCCCGCCGCGACGATGAGGCTGTCGAATTCGGTGGCGGTGTACCGCTCGAGGAACCGGGAGGTCACCGTCCGGTTCTCCAGGTCGATCTTCTCGACGTCCCCGAGCAGCACCTGCGCGTTCTTCTGTCTGCGCAGCACCATGCGGGTCGCCGGGGCGATGTCGCCGACCGACAGGATGCCCGTGGCCACCTGGTACAGCAACGGCTGGAACAAGTGATGGGTGGTGCGCGCCACGACCGTGACGTCCACATCGGCACGAGCCAGGGCCTGGGTCCCGAACAGCCCACCGAAACCGGATCCGATCACGACCACACGATGACGGCGGGGTTCGGTCTGCTCGACGCTCATGGATGCTCCTTCACGTTGCCGGATGGATCGATCCCCAGTCTTGCAGTTGCCGCGCCCGCCCACAGCGCAACCGACGAGCTAACCCGGCCCGTCGCCGAGCGGCTCACGACCCGACCCGAGCAACCCGTAGACGGGGTTGTGCCGCGCGGCGTGCCGCACCGCATCGTTGGTTGCCGAGGTGTACACCTGCACGGTCTGCAACGACCGGTGCCCGAGCAGCTGCTGCAACTCGACCATCGTCGCGCCGCTGTCGGCCAGGCTCGTCGCGAAGGTGTGCCGCAACGCGTGGGCGAGCGCACCGCGTTTGCGTTCGGACTCGATACCGGCGCGGCGGTAGATGCGCCGCACCCGGTACTGCAGCGTGCCGCGGGTGATGCGTTTGCCGTCCGCGCCGACGAACAGCGGGTCGGCCGGGTCGTGCCGCTCCCACACCGGCAGTTCGTCGCGGTCGCGGGTGCGGCGCCGCGCGGCGGGGAAACGGGCGTAGCGTTCCTCGAGATAGGCGGCGACGATCGCCGTCCAGCTGTCCTCGAGGGGGATCTCCCGTTCGATCGCGCCCTTGCCGAGCACCCGCAGCACCGGCGCCTGACGGCCACCGAGGATGCTGCCCACATCGAGCCGGATCAGCTCGTCCGAGCGGATCCCGGTGAGCAGCAGCGTCGCGATGAGCGCCAGATCGCGTTGCGGCCAGTCCCGCGCCGACTCCGCGGGGCGTTGCGCCTCCACGGTGATGGTGTCGACGAGTTGATTGATCGCGGTGGGGGAGAACGCCTTCGGGGTGTGCTGCGGTTTCTTCGGCTGCGCGATCGAGGCCATCGGGTTGCCTTCCGACACCCCTTCGGAGACGAGGAAGTTGCAGAAGTTGTTCCACACCGACCAGGCGCGGCGCACCGACGCCGGTTGCCGTTCGGCGGCGAACGCCGCGAACGCCGACCGCAAGCCGCGCACCGTCACGTCCCCGAGTGTGAGCGTCTCCTCCGACACGGCGCAGGTCGCGGCGAGATGGGCGCGCACCGCGTGCAGGTCGAGCCGGTAGGCCTTGATGGTGTGCGGGGACCGTTTCGCGGTCTGCAAGGTCTCCAGATACGACCCGATCCAGTCCGACAATCCCGGCTCGGTCGCGCTGCCCGCCACGATGCCCCTCCCGTGAAGATCCGCTCGTACAGATGTGCGAGTCCAGTGTGACAGCAGGGACCGACGGGACAGCAGAGACCGCGTCCGGATTCGGGGACACCGGCACCGGGTACGCGGTGGACGACCGACCCTTCGTGGAGAGGAGCATCCCATGCCCGCCGGCGATGTCGAGACGTTCCACCAGGACGGATCCTGGCACAACCGCATCGAGGGCTCGAACGACCTGCTCGGCACCTATCCCACCCGCGAGGAGGCCGTCGCCGCCGGCCGCGACGAGGCGCGCCGCCGCAAGGTCGAACACCTCGTCCACAACCTCGACGGGACGATCGGCGAACGCAACACCTACGGTCACGACCCGCGCGACATCCCGGGCTGATCGACCCGAACCGACCGACACCGAGTCCGATCGACACCGGGCGGAGCGATACCGGGGAGGTCAGCCGCGGCGGCGTTTGGCGCGCGCGGCGAACTCGTCGAGCACCCGCACCACATCCTTGGCCTGCCAGATGCGATTGCGGCGCCCCTCGGTGATCTGCGTGAGGATCCCCGCCTCCACCAACCGGTCGATGGCGATCTGCGCGTTGGCGCCGGTCACCGACAAGGCCGCGGCGGCCGAGCGGTTGTCGATCACCGGCTGGCGCAACAGCACGTCCACCAGCCGGTGCACCGCCGAATCCCGCCGCGCCGTCACCCGGGACCGCCACAGCTCACGCACCGCCTCGAGATCGGCGACGAGCGTGCGGCCGTTGGCGACCGCCGCGAACGACGCATCGACGATCGACCGCACGATCGGCCCGATGTCCCCGGCGCGGTAGGCGCCGAGCGCATCGAAGTACTCCCCGGTGTTGTGCAACAGGCCCGCCGAGACCGGCACGGCGACACTGCGGGTGAGCTGCCCGCCGCGCAGCATCGCCTGGATCAGCGCGCGGCCCACCCGGCCGTTGCCGTCCGGGAACGGGTGGATGGTCTCGAACTGGGCATGCGCGACGGCGATCTGCGCGACCACCGGCAGATCCACCCGGTTGGTGAAGACCACCAGATCGTCGATCAGCTCGGGCACCCGCGCGTGGTGCGGGGGCACGAACTGTGCGGTGTGCGGACCCAGGCTGCCCCCGCCGATCCACACCTGCTGGGTGCGCCAGCGGCCGGCGATCGCCGGATCGTCGTGCTCGAGCAGCGCGTGGTGCATCCGCAGGATCGCGTCGGCGTCGATCGCATCGGACAGCTCGAGCGCCGCGCGCATCGCCCGCACGTTGCCGACGATCAGGCGGGCGTTGCGGGAGGCGTGTTCGCCGAGTTCGGCGAGCGCGATCTGCCGCGCCCCGCTGGAGAGGTTCTCGATCTCCGAACTCGACGCGCTCTCGGTGCGCAGCAGGATGGAGGCGAACGGGGCGGTGATGTGTCCGACCTCGACATCGAAGCGGGTCAGTTCCGTCGCGGCTTCCTCGGTGAGGGCCTGCAGTTCGCCGTCGAGCGGGACGGGCCGGTGGGCGATGAGCGGGGGTACCGCGGCGCGGTAGGGGCCGGTGGTCAGGCGCTTCTCCCGCCGCGAGCCGTAGGCATCGCTGCTCACCCACGGGTGCTGTTGGTAGGTGACCGCGGGCCAGCCGGACTCGACGTCAACCGATGCCATCCCCGGACCATACCATCGGATAATCGATTATCCGATGGTATGGCTCGGGGGTGGGTTCGGTTCGGGCCCGTGTGCACGGCCGGAACCGGGGGTTTGGGTCGTGGGTGGTTCGGACGTATGGTGCCGGCCATGGCATTACCGACCTTCGACATCGACACGCCCATGGCCTATCACGTTGCGCAGCACAACATCCTGCAGAGACTCGATGCCGGCGACGACGCCGGGACCGTGCGGGAGGAATGGCGGCAGGCCATCGAGCGCATCCTCGACAACCATCTCGCCGGCCACGACGCGCTGAGCTTCGTGACCGCTCCCGCGCTCGGCCCGGTCGACTAGCCGCCCCGACCGCAGCGGAAGGGGCTACCGCAGCACGGTGTGCTGGAGCGAGCGCATCACCGTGCGATACATCCCGCCGCCGGTGCCGTCGCGGGCCAGCGCGGCCCGCGCGGCGTTGGCGCCGGGCGCACCGTGGACCGCGCCACCGGGATGCGCCGAGGCGCCGGCCAGGAACACCCGGTCCACGGGGGTGTCGGCGCGGCCCAGGCCGGGGGTGGGCCGGAAGATCAGCTGCTGATGCAGGGCGGGGGTGCCCTGGTTGATGGCCCCGCCGACGAGAGCGGGATTGTGCTGTTCGAGTTCGGCGGGGCTCTGGACGGCACGGCCCAGGATGCGACCGGTGAACCCCGGTGCGTGCCGTTCGACGACGGCCTGGATCCGATCGGCGAACCGTTCGCGCCGGTCGGCGGTCCATACGAGATCCCGGGGTACATGGGTGTACGCCCAGACCGCCTCGGTGCCCGGCGGTGACCGGGACGGGTCGGTGGTGGTCATCTGGCCCAGCAGCACGAACGGATGGTCCGGCAGTGTCCCGTTGCGCAACTGGGTGTGATAGATCGCCAGCCCGCCCATGTCGACGCCGAGATGGACGGTGCCCGCCCCGGAGGCGGCCGGGTTCGACCAGGGGATCGGGTCCGACAGCGCCCAGTCGACCTTCACGGTGCCGTCGTCCCACTGGAAGTGCCGCAGATCGCGGAGCAGGCGGGCCGGCAGATGCTCCTCCCCGAGCAACTGCCGGTACAGCGTCGGGGCGGGCACGTCGGCGAGCACTGCCCGGGTGGCGCGGATCCGGTCGCCGTGGGCGTCCCGGACCCCGACGCCGCGACCGTCCTGCACGAGGATGCCGGTGATCTCCCGACCGCATTCGATCGTGCCGCCGCGGTCGGTCAGCCGACGGACCAGCGCGTCGGTGATCCGTGCCGCCCCGCCCGCGGGTGCGGGGAAGCCGACGGTCTGCCCCAGCATGGTCAGCAACCACCCGAACAGTGCGCCGGCGGCGTCGTCGGGACCGAGATCACTGTGGACAGCGTTGCCCGCCAACAACATTCGAGCACCGTCGCCGGAGAAGGTCTCCTGCCCGAACCGTCGGGCGGGTAACAGGAACCGGCGCAGCAACCGGATCGCCTCACTGCCGGTGGTGCTCCGCGCCAGGGCGGCGGTACCGCGGATCGGGGGAAACGGGCTCAGCAACGCGTCGAGGAGCGGGCCGCCGATGCGCTGCCACAGCGCGAGCTCGTCGCGCCAGGCCCGGGCGTCGTCGGGCGCGAACCGGGCCACCGACGCGGCGGTGCGTTCGACGTTGCGGGAGAGCACCGCGATCTCGTCGTCGGGAAAGAGGTGCGCCAGCACATCCCGCGCGTGACGCCAGCGCAGCCCGTAACGGTGCAGGTCCAGACCGGCGAGCACCGGGGAGGCCACCCCCATCGGATAGAAGGCGCTGCACAGATCGGTGCCGAAGCCCTCGGCGGTGATCTCGGCGCTGCGCACGGCCCCGCCGGGTTCGGCGGCGGCCTCGACCACGAGCACACTCCATCCGGCGTCGGCGAGCAGATTGGCGGCGACGAGTCCGTTCGGACCGGCGCCGATCACCACCGCCTCGTAGTCGCTCACCGGGACGAGCCCTCCGTGGCCGACGATGCAGCCGGCGGGTCGGTGCCGTTCGAGGGGTCGGCATGTTCGCCGCGGTGCGCGGTATCCTCGGCGAGATGCGATTCGCGTCCGATGCCGAGCGGAAGGACATGGGATTCGGTCCGCATCTTCTCGACCATGTCGGGATAGTGCAGCTCGAAGGCGGGACGCTCCGAGCGGATCCGCGGCAGCTCGTAGAAGTTGTGCCGCGGCGGCGGGCAGGTCGTCGCCCATTCGAGCGAGTTGCCGTAGCCCCACGGGTCGTCGACCGTGACGACCTGGCCGTAGCGGTAGCTCTTGAAGACGTTCCACACGAACGGCAGGGTCGAGGCGCCCACGACGAAGGCACCGATCGTCGAGATCGTGTTCAGGGTGGTGAACCCGTCCGAGGGCAGGTAGTCGGCGTAGCGACGGGGCATGCCCTCGTTGCCGAGCCAGTGCTGCACCAGGAAGGTGGTGTGGAAGCCGATGAAGGTCAGCCAGAAGTGCCAGCGGCCGAGTTGCTCGTCCATCAATCTGCCGGTCATCTTCGGGAACCAGAAGTAGATGCCGGCGTAGGTGGCGAAGACGATGGTGCCGAAGAGCACGTAGTGGAAGTGGGCGACGACGAAGTACGAGTCGTGCAGGTGGAAGTCCAGCGGCGGGCTCGCGAGGATGACGCCGGTCAGGCCACCGAAGAGGAAGGTCACGATGAAGCCGACGGCGAAGAGCATCGGTGTCTCGAAGGTGATCTGGCCCTTCCACATGGTGCCGATCCAGTTGAAGAACTTCACACCGGTCGGGACGGCGATCAGGAAGGTCATGAACGAGAAGTACGGCAGCAGCACGGCGCCGGTGGCGTACATGTGGTGCGCCCACACCGCGATGGACAGCGCCGCGATCGAGATCGTCGCGAAGACCAACCCCTGATAACCGAACACCGGTTTGCGGGAGAACACCGGCAGGATCTCGGTGATGATCCCGAAGAACGGCAACGCCACGATGTACACCTCGGGGTGACCGAAGAACCAGAACAGGTGCTGCCACAGGATCGCGCCCCCGGTGCCCGGATCGTAGATGTGCGCCCCCAACTGCCGGTCCGCCAGCAGACCCATCAGCGCAGCCGTGAGAATCGGAAAAGCCAACAACACCAGCAGGCTCGTGATCAGGATGTTCCAAGTAAAGATCGGCATCCGGAACATGGTCATGCCCGGTGCGCGCAGGCACACCACCGTGGTGACCATGTTGACCGCCGCGAGGATGGTGCCCAGACCCGACAACGCCAGACCCACGATCCACATGTTCACCCCCATCCCCGGGGAATGCGCCACATCGCTGAGCGGCGCATAGGCCGTCCACCCGACATCGGCCGCCCCGCCCGGGGTGACGAATCCGGCGACGGTGACGAGCCCACCGAACAGGAACGCCCAGTAGCTGAACGCGTTCAGTCGCGGGAACGCCACATCCGGCGCACCGATCTGCAACGGCAGGATGTAATTGGCGAAACCGAAGACGATCGGGGTGGCATACAGCAGCAACATGACCGTGCCGTGCAGGGTGAACAACTGGTTGTACTGCTCATTGGACAGGAATTGCAGCCCCGGCACCGCCAGTTCGCCCCGCAGCAACATCGCCAGGACCCCACCGAACAGGAAGAAACCGAAGGCGGTGCACAGATAGAACACCCCGAGCCGCTTCGGATCCGTGGTGGTCACTGCCTCGACGATCGCCGCACCCTTCGGGTGGCGGCGCCGCGGATAGGGACGTGCGGGCCGCAGCGGCCGCACCTTGGTGGCGGTCATGGTCGACGGCCCGATTCGTGCACCCCCGACTCGTGCACCGCCGCAGCGAGGATCTGCGCGGTGTGCAGCGGCGCACTGCCCGGCAGCAGATCACGCACCTGGGTGCGGCAACTGAATCCGTCCGCCACCAGCAGGGTGCCCGGCGCCGCGCGGCGGACCGCGGGCAGCAACTTGTCCTCGGCGCAGGCCACGGACACCTCGTAATGCCCGCGTTCGAATCCGAAATTCCCGGCCAGGCCGCAGCATCCGGCGTCGAGGACCTCGACGTCCACCCCGGCGGCGTCGAGCGCGGCCTGTTCGGCACCGTATTTCAGCACGGCATGCTGATGGCAGTGCGGTTGCAGCAACGCCGACGCGCGCAGATTTGGCGAATGACGGTCCGGGGCGCGGGCGTGCAGCAACTCGCCGAGCGTCACCGTCTGGTCGGCCAGCCGCTGCGCGTCCTGGTCGCCGTACAGCAACTGCGGCAGATCGGCGCGGAACACTGCCGCGCAACTCGGTTCGAGCACCACGATCGGGGTGCCCGCCCGCAGTTCCGGGGCGAGGATCGCCAGGGTGCGGCGCAACACCCGTTTCGCGGTGGCCAGCTGGCCGGTGGAGATCCAGGTCAAACCGCAGCAGGCGGCACGCTCGGGTAGGCGCACCGAGAAACCGGCGTGTTCGAGGACGGTGACGGCATCGCGGGCGATCTGCGGATCGAAGTTGTCGGTGAACGTGTCGGGCCACAGCAGCACCGTGCCGCGCTCACCGCCCCCGACCGGTGTCTCCCGCATGGCGAACCAGCGGTGGAAACGCTGGTCGGCGAACCGCGGCAGCGGCCGGCGTCGATCGACCCCACCGACCGTCTTGACCAGATCCGCCAGCACCGGAGCGTGCGCGACGGTGTTGACCGCGCCGGGCGCCAGGGCCGCCAGGCGCGCCCAGACGGGGATCCAGCCCATCGCGTAGTGCGCGCGAGGCCGGGGCCGGTGGGCGTAGAAGTGGGAGAGGAATTCGGCCTTGTAGGTCGCCATGTCCACATCGACCGGGCAGTCGCTGCGGCAACCCTTGCACGCCAGGCACAGATCGAGGGCGTCCTTGACCTCCGTCGAGCGCCAACCGTCGGTGATCACGTCTCCCTGCAGCATCTCGAACAGCAGGCGGGCACGACCGCGGGTGGAATGCTCCTCCTCGCCGGTGGCGCGGTAACTCGGGCACATCACCCCCGATTCGTGACCGCGGCACTTGCCGACGCCGACGCAGCGGGCCGCCGCGTGCGCGAAGCGGTGACCGTCGTCCGGATAGGCGAAGTGGGTGCTCGGTTCGGCGGGCCGGTAGTCGCTGCCCTGTCTCAGGTTCTCGTCGAGCCGGAACGGGTGGACGATCTTGCCGGGGTTCATGCGATCGTCGGGGTCGAACAGCGCTTTGAGTTCCTCGAACGCGGTGATCAGCCGCTCGCCGAACATCAGCGGTAGCAGTTCGGCGCGGGACTGCCCGTCTCCGTGTTCGCCGGACAGCGACCCGCCGTAGCGGACGACGAGCCGGGCGCTGTCCTCGACGAAGGACCGGTACTCGGCGATGCCGTGGGCGGTGCGCAGATCGAAGGGGATGCGGGTGTGTACGCATCCTTGGCCGAAATGCCCGTACAGCGAGGCGGTTCCGTAGCCGTATCGCTCGAGCAGTGCCCGGAAGTCGCGCAGATAGTCCCCGAGCCGGTCCGGGGGCACGGCCGCGTCTTCCCATCCTTCATGGGTTTCCGGTTCGTTCGGTGGGTAGGCGGTGGCGCCGAGCCCGGCCTCGCGGGCCGCCCAGATCTGTTTCTTGTGGGTCGGGTCGTCGAAGACGGCGGCATGTGCCCCGGTGCGTCGGCACACGTCGTCGATCATCGTCTTGGCCTTGTCGTCGGCGTCGGTCCGGTCGTCGCCGTTCATCTGCACCATCAACCAGGCACGGCCCTCGGGCAGTTGCTGCAGGGCCTTCTCGGCGAGGCGCCGGCTGTGTTCGAGTTGAGCGAGCCGATGGTCGATGCCTTCGAGGGCGGCGGGGCCGTGGGAGACGACGAGCGGGACGGCATCGGCGGCGGCGGTGATGTCGTCGAAGCCGAGCAGTACCAGCGCCGACGCCGCGGGGCGGCGCACCAGCTGCAAGCGCGCCCCGAGCACGGTGACCAGGGTGCTCTCACTGCCGACGAGCAGCTGGGCGAGGTCGAAGTTCTTCTCCGGCAACAGCGAGTCGAGGTTGTAGCCGGAGACGCGGCGGGGGATGTCGGGATACCGCTCGCGGATATCGTCGGCATAGCGCTCGGCCAGGGCGCGCAGGCCGCGGTAGATCTCGGCGCGCCGGTCACCGCCCCGGGCGATGCGCTCGTAGTCGTCGTCGCCGGTGGCTTGGACCCACATGCGGGTGCCGTCGTAGGTGAGCACGTCGAGGCCGAGGACCGAGTCGACGGTCTTGCCGTATGCCTGCGCCGTGGATCCGCACGAATTGTTGCCGATCATGCCGCCGATGGTGCAGCTGACGTGGGTGGAGGGTTTGGGACCGACCATCCACCCGGTGTGCTCGAGCGCATCGTTGAGGACGTCGAGGGCGATGCCGGGTTCGACGGTGACGATGCCGGCGTGCTCGTCGATCTCCCCGATCCGGGTGCAGTACTTGCTCCAGTCGAGCACCACCGCGGTGTTGCAGCACTGCCCGGCCAGGCTGGTGCCGCCGCCGCGCGAAAGCACTGGGATGTCGAACTCGCGGCACACGGCGACGGTGTCGACGGCGGCCTGCGGGGTGCGGGGCACGACCACCCCGATCGGGACCTGCCGATAGTTGGAGGCATCGGTGGAATACGCAGCGCGCGAGCCGGCATCGAACCGGACCTCACCGTCGACGCGGTCGTGCAGGGTCGCGGCGAGTTCGTCGAACAGCAACGTCGAGCGTCGACCCGTGCGGCGGGTGGGGTGGGTGGTCACTGGATCGTCCTCCTCATGGGGTGCCCGGGACCGTTACCGCACCCGGAAGCGGTCGAGGTCGGGGAGCTTGGGGGTCAGGCCGTGCCCGGGGGAGTCGTCGCGCGGCTGCACGCTTCCGCCGGCCGGGTCGAGGGCGCCGTCGAAGAATCTCGTCTCGATGCGCACGTGATCGTGGAACCATTCGAGGTGCCGCAGGTGCGCGATCGTGGCGGCGGCGTGCACGTGCAGGTGCGGGGCGCAGTGCGCGGACAGGTCCAGGCCGTGCGCCGCGGCGACGGCGGCCACTCGTAGCCATTCGGTGATGCCGCCGCAGCGGGTGATGTCCGCCTGCAGGCAGTCGACGGCGCCGGCGGCGCACATGCGGTGGAAGTACGGCAGGTCGTAGCCGTATTCGCCGGCGGTCACCTCGGCACGCACCGCCTCGCGGACCCGGCGCAGACCGTCGAGGTCGTCGGAGGACACCGGTTCCTCGAGCCAGTGCACATCGCAGTCGGCGGCGGCGTCCATGATCCGGACGGCCTGCTTGGCGGTGTAGCCGCCGTTGGCGTCGACGAACAGTTCGGCCGCGTCGCCGATCACCTCACGTGCCCGGCGGATGCGGTGCAGATCGCGGGTCGTTGCGGTGCCCCAACTCTCGGCGATCTTGATCTTCACGCGGGGGATGTCCTGCTCGTGCACCCAGTGGCACAGCTGTGCGTCGAGCCGGTCGTCGTCGTAGGTGGTGAAACCGCCGCTGCCGTAGACCGGGACGCGGTCGCGGAGCGCCCCGAGCAACCGGTGCAGCGGAAGAGAGAGCAGGCGTGCCTTCAGATCCCACAACGCCAAATCGACCGCCGACAGAGCACAGCCGGCGATGCCGGGACGCCCGGCGTTGCGCAGCGCCCGCACCATCGCCTCGTGCACGCCCGGCACGTCCTGGACCGAGCGCCCGACGACGATCGGGGCGAGCAGGTCGGTGACGACCGGGACACAGGCCGCCGGGGCGTACGTCCATCCCACCCCCACGGCGTCGGGGGTGCGCGCGTGCACGAGGACCACGGTGGTGCTGTCCCACGCGAGGGTCCCGTCCGCCTCGGGGGTGTCGGTGGGGATCGTGTACGCCGCCGCGGTGACGTCGATGACGCTCACGTCGACGCCGTCAGCGATTCGGGTGGGGCAGGAATTCCTGGGCCTTGGTGCGGAGGCCTTCCTTGACGAAGTCCCACCGGTCCTCGTCGCCACCGAGTACCGCCGCCGTGGCCGCCTTGAACTGCTCCCAGGTAGCGTGCGGTGGGATCGGGGGCATGTTCGGGTCGGTGTGGACATCGAGCAGGGTGGGACGATCGGCGGTCAGCGCCGCGTCCCAGGCGGAGTCGAGATCGTCCGGGTCGGTCACCGTGACGGCCTGCAACCCGAGGGATGCGGCGAAGGCGGCATAGTCGATATCCGGAAGTGTCTGGGACTCGGCGAATTTCGGGGATCCCGCCATGGCGCGCATCTCCCAGGTCACCTGGTTGAGGTCGTTGTTGTGCAGCACCGCCACGATCAACCTCGGGTCGCGCCAGCTCTGCCAGTAACGGTGGACGGTGATCAGCTCGGCCAGGCCGTTCATCTGCATCGCCCCGTCGCCGGCGAACGCGATCACCGGCCGCTCCGGGTGGGCGAACTTCGCGCCGATCGCGTACGGCACACCCGGACCCATCGTGGCCAGGGTGCCCGACAGCGACCCGCGCATGCGACCGCGGAAGCGCAGCTGGCGGGCGTACCAGTTGGCAGACGATCCGGAATCGGCGGTGACGATGACATCGTCCGGCAGCCGGGGGGACAGTGCGGCGAACAACCGCAGGGGATTGACCGGATCGGCGGGCACGGCGGCCTGCATGTCCATCGTCTCCCACCACCGGGCGACGTCTGCTTCGATCTTCTCGCGCCAGCTGCGGTCCTGCTTGTATTCGAGATGCGGCAGCAGCGCGAGCAGCGCGGTCCTCGCGTCGGCGACGAGGTTCACCTCATTCGGATACCGCATGCCGACCAGGCGCGCGTCGAGGTCGATCTGCACCCCGCGGGCCTGACCGTAGTCGGGCAGGAACTGGGTGTAGGGGAAGCTCGAGCCGATGGTGAGCAAGGTGTCGCATTCGCGCATCATCTCGTAGCTCGGCCTTGTGCCGAGCAGACCGATCGCTCCGGTGACCCAGGGCAACTCGTCCGACAGCACGTCCTTGCCCAGCAGGGCCTTGGCGGCGCCGGCGCCGAGCGCCTCGGCGACCTGTTCGATCTCGGCCGACGCTGCCCGCGCCCCGTTGCCGACCAGCAACGCGACCTTCTGCCCGGCGTTGAGGATCTCCGCGGCCCGCGCGATCGCCCCGTCGTCCGGGGCCAGGTGCGGGCGCTCGAAACCCAGGCTCGACGGCACCATCTTGAACTCGTGGGTCGGCGGCGAGTACGGCAGTTCCTGCACGTCGGCGGGAACGATCAGCGCGGTGGGGGCCCGTCGGGTCAGCGCGGTGCGGATCGCCCGATCGAGCACGTTGGGCAGCTGTTCGGGGACGGTGACCATCTGCACGTAGTCGCTCGCGACGTCCTTGTACAGGCTCAGCAGGTCCACTTCCTGTTGGTAGGACCCGCCCATGGCGCTGCGGTTGGTCTGCCCGACGATGGCGACGACCGGAACGTGGTCGAGTTTGGCGTCGTAGAGGCCGTTGAGCAGATGGATCGCGCCGGGGCCGGAGGTGGCCATGCACACCCCGAGCCGGTCGGTGAACTTGGCGTAGCCGACCGCTTCGAAGGCACTCATCTCCTCGTGGCGGGACTGCACGAACTGCGGGTGGTTCTCCGCTCGTCCCCAGGCCGCGAGGATGCCGTTGATGCCGTCACCGGCATAGGCAAAGACGTGTTCGACGTTCCAGTCGCGCAGCCGCTCGAGCAGATGGTCTGCGACGTTCTTCTCGGCCATCGGTGTCTCCTTACCGTGGGCGTCGGGGTTGTTCGCATGCCGTTCGGAAGGGCGAGAGGGGAGGTGCAGCGGGGTGCGTCTCGGCTCCGTGGGTGCCGGATCGGACGGTGCGCTCGGTACGCCCCATGGTCGTCCTTCCCGACAGAACTGGCAACCGAACGCAAATATTGCGTTTGCGCAATGATTGCCGGGTGCAAGATGGTGGTGGGTGGGACCACACCCACCGATCCACTCGTTCGTGCCGATTCGAAGCGGAAGCCGAGGCCACGATGCGAACACCTTGGTCCGGCGCAGACGTCGCACCCCACGTCCTGCGCGAGTACGCGCTCGTCGCCGACGGAGAACGCGGCGCCCTCGTCGGCCCCCGCGGCGACTTCGCCTGGATGTGCGCGCCCTCCTGGCATTCCGACCCCGTCTTCTCCACCCTGCTCGGCGGGGACGGGACGTACGCCGTCGCCCCCGACACCACCCGCTTCGTCTGGGGCGGCTACTACGAGGACGGAACCCTGATCTGGCGCAGCCGCTGGGTCGCCACCGGCATCGTCGAATGCCGGGAAGCGCTCGCGATGCCCGCCGACCCGCACACCGCGGTGATCCTGCGTCGCATCCTCGCCCCCGAGGACGACACCCGGCTGCGGGTCATGCTGCGCACCGGCGCCGGCTGCCACCACACGACGCACCCCACCCTCCGTGACGGCCGCTGGGAACTGACCGCCGGACGGATGTACCTGCGGTGGAGCGGCGCCGCGGAGGCATGCCCGACCGAGACCGGCCTCGACATGCATCTCCACCTGCCGGCCGGACGCAGCCACGACCTGATCCTCGAGATCTCCGACCGGCCGTTCCACAGCGATCCGGCCCCGGCCGACGAGCTCTGGCACCGGACGGAACAGGCGTGGGCGAGCGCGGTACGACCGATCGACGGCACACTCGCCGACCGGGATGCCCGCCACGCCACGGCCGTGCTGACCGGATTGACCAGCCGCGGCGGCGGCATGGTGGCCGCCGCGACCACCTCGTTGCCCGAACGCGCGGCGCAGGGACGCAACTACGACTACCGCTACTGCTGGATCCGCGACCAGTGCTATGCCGGACACGCAGCCGCCGCCTACGGCCCGCATCCCCTCCTCGACGCCGCGGTGCGCTTCGTCGGGGACCGTCTTCTCGCCGACGGCCCCGACCTGAAACCGGCGTACACCGTCGGCGGAGGGGACGTGCCGTCCCAGAGCGCTCTGCCGCTGCCGGGCTATCCCGGCGGCTCCGTGGTCGTCGGCAACCGGGTCAACCACCAGTTCCAGCTCGACACCTTCGGTGAAGCCCTGCTGCTGTTCGCCGCCGCCGCCCGCGACGACCGACTCGACAGCCGGGACTGGCGGGCCGTCGAGACCGCCGCCGCCGCCGTCGAGTTACGCTGGCGCGACCCCGATGCCGGTATCTGGGAACTCGACCGCCGCCACTGGACGCACTCGAAACTGACCTGTATCGCGGGTCTGCGGGCCGCCGCCACCGTCGCTCCCCGCGCACAACGGGACCGGTGGAACGATCTCGCCGACACCTTGACCCGAGCCGTCCTCGCCGACAGCACCCATCCGTCCGGGCGATGGCAACGTGCACCCGACGACGACCGCATCGACGCAGCCCTGCTGCTACCCGTCATCCGCGGTGCGCTACCCGCCACCGACCGACTGAGCCGCCGCACGCTCGACACCGTCCGCACCGAACTCGGCAGCGACGGCTATATCTACCGCTTCCGCCACGACGACCGTCCCCTCGCCGACGCCGAAGGCGCATTCCTGCTGTGCGGGTTCTTCATGGCCCTCGCCGACCATCAGCAGGGAAACACCGTCGAGGCCGTGCGGTGGTTCGAACGCAACCGCGCCGCATGCGGCACCCCGGCACTGTTCACCGAGGAATTCGACGTCGTCGAACGACAACTGCGCGGCAATCTCCCCCAGGCCTTCGTCCACGCCCTACTACTCGAATCGGCGCGGCGACTCGTCAGCCCCTGGGACGCTCCGAAATGAGTGCCCCACCTGTACGAAAGGACCGGAAACCCATGAACACCACGCCGACCGACCAAGTCGTAGTCGTCACCGGCGCCAGCGCCGGCATCGGACGGGCCGTGGCCCGCGCCTACGGGCAGCGCCACGCCCGGATCGCCCTGCTCGCCCGCGGCGAGACCGGGCTCGCCGCCGCCGCCCGCGAGATCGAAGCCGCCGGGGGACAGGCGCTGATCCTGCCCACCGATGTCGCCGACCCCGACGCCGTCGACGCGGCCGCCGCCGCGACGGTGGAGCGTTTCGGCCGCATCGACGTATGGATCAACGTGGCGTTCACATCGGTCTTCGCCCCGTTCACCGAGATCACCCCGGACGAATACCGCCGGGTCACCGAAGTCGACTATCTCGGCTTCGTCTACGGCACGATGTCCGCACTGAAACGGATGACACCGCACGATCGCGGCACGATCGTGCACGTCGGCTCGGCCCTGGCCTACCGCGGCATTCCGCTGCAGAGCGCCTACTGCGGCGCCAAACACGCCATCCAGGGCTTCCACGAAGCACTCCGCTGCGAACTGCTGCACCAGCACAGCAACATCCACGTCACCATGGTGCAGATGCCCGCCGTCAACACCCCCCAGTTCTCCTGGGTCCTCTCCCGGCTCCCGCGCCACGCCCAACCCGTACCCCCGATCTACCAGCCCGAGGTGGCCGCCCGCGCGGTGCTGCACGCCGCCGACCACCCGCGCCGCCGCGAATACTGGGTCGGGGCGAGCACCGCCGCCACCCTCGCCGCCAACGCACTCGCCCCCGGCCTGCTCGACCGCTATCTCGCCCGCACCGGATACCGATCCCAGCAGACCGACCGGCCCCGAGACCCCGACCAGCCCATCAATCTCTGGCAGCCCGCGGACGGACCGGAGGGAACGGACTTCGGTGCCCACGGCGAATTCGACGACCGCGCCAAGGCGTCGAGCGTGCAGGCCTGGCTGTCCCGTCATCACGGACTGCTCGCGGCGTCGGTCACCGGCGCACTCACCGCCACCGGGATGGCCCTCGCGGCACGGACCCGCACCACGTGACCTCCCGGCCACGGCACCCGGTCACGGATGGATCGGCCACAACAACGTGAGCGCATCCTCGGTGGCCGGTTCCCCGGCGGCCTCGGCGAAGACACCGAAGGCGTCGGCGAGTTCGTCGCGCTGCCCGGTGCTCAACCGGCTCAGGACCGCAGCGATCGCGTCGCGGCGGTGGTCCATGACGGTGTGGACCACCGCCGCACCGTCCGGTGTCAACGTCAACGCCAGTTTCCGACGATCCTCCGGAGAGTCCCGCCGATCGAGCAGACCTGCTTTCATCAGCTTGTCGACCGCCCTGCTGGCACCGGACGGATCGACCCCCAACTCGTCCGCCACCCCGGCGAGGGTGAGAGGCCCCCGCGTGCCCACGAGCACGAGAATGCGCAGATGCGGGATGCTGACACGGTCTTCGACCTCGGCCACCGAGGCCGCCGCGATGCCCACCAGGGCACGCGACGCCGACATCACCGCATCGACCTGCCGATCGAACTTCTTGTTCGAGCGACCACCGGACGGGGACCGGGCAGGGGAGTTCATGGCGTCATCCTCCGACGATGCATGCGATCCCGCAACTGTTGCGCAACCGCACGGATCACGGCACGCCCGCTACACGACGGTGTCGAACAACTGACCCACCCCATAGGTCACGACCATCGCGAGCGCACCGCCGACCACCACCCGCACCACCGCCCGGCCCCGCCGGGCCCGGCCGAGCCACGCACTGATCGATCCCGTCGCCGCCAGCGCACACAACACCGCCACGAACGTCACCGGGATCCGCACCGTGTCGGGCACCGACACCACCATCAGCAGCGGCACCAGCGCGCCCAGGGTGAACGACACGGCCGACGACAACGCCGCCGACCACGGATTCGCCAGTTCGGTCGGATCGATCCCCAACTCCACCTCGGCATGCGCGGCAAGCGGATCCCGCGCCGTCAACTCCTCCGCCGCGGCACGCGCCGTGACCGCCGACAATCCCTTGCCCTCGAGCAGGGCGGCCAGTTCGGCGAGTTCGGCCTCCGGCATGGCGGCGAGCTCACGACGCTCCGTGGACAGCGCCGCGCGCTCGGTGTCGCGTTGCGTACTCACCGACACGTACTCGCCCAGCGCCATCGACACGGCCCCCGCGGCCAGCCCGGCCACACCGGCGGTGAGGATCGCCGCCTCGTTCGTCGTCGCGGCCGCCACACCGACGACCAGTCCCGCGGTCGAGACGATGCCGTCGTTCGCGCCGAGAACACCCGCCCGCAACCAGTTGAGTCTGCTCGCCAACCCGGCGGTGTGCGGTTCGCGGTCCTCGTGCCGCCTGCGGGAATCGTTCGGTGACGCCGGATCCGGACGGGGCATGTCGTGAAGCTACACCGACGGACGGCGGCGCGGGGGGATCCCCACGGCGGAGTATCGGCGCGCCTCCGCCGCGGCGACCGCCCACTCCGGATCCCCGGGCAGCGCACCCATCGGGTCCCGCTGCGCGCACGGCACACTCACATCGGCGGGCAGCACTGCGCGCTGCAGCGCCTGCACGATCCCCAACGGCCGATGAGCAGCCGGGGCCAGGCGGCCGATCCACCGACGATCGCGGGCCGTCATGTCGTGCCGCAGGCTCTCCATCAACGCCGCCACGGTTCCCGACGGCACCTCCGTCAACCACGAGCCGAACCGACCGATCACCGCGCCCGGCAATCCGGCGACGGTGACCTGGGCGCGCGGCATGCCGGTGACCTGCCCGTAGAGGCGGAGCAACTCGGGATAACGCAGCGACTGTCCGCAGCCCACATCGAACGAGTCCGTGGGAGTGTCCGTGACGGCCGCCCCGAGCACTGCGGCGACCAGGTCGACGACCGCGATCGGCTCGACCCGCGAGTCCATCCAGTCGGGCACCACGGTGACGGGTAGGCGCCCTGCGAGTTGGCCGAGCACCTCGAAGCTCGTCGAGCCGGAGCCAAGCACCATCCCGGCTCGCAGCGTGATCACCGTGCAGCGGGATCGGGACAGTTCCTGCTCGACCTCCCAGCGCGAGAGCAGATGCTCGGACAGCTCGTCCGGCGCACACTCGGGGACGAACCCGGAGACGTAGACGACGCGCGTCACCGGAGAGGCATCGACCGCGTGCCGGACGGTGCGGGCCGCTGCCAGGTCGAGGTCCCGGAAGTGCGCCGAGCGCATCCCGTGCACGAGATAGACCACGACGTCGACATCGTCGAGCGCCGGTGGGAGAGTGTGCGCGGCGGTGACGTCCACCTGCGCGGTCTCGACCCGGTCGTGCCACCAGAAGCGTCGCAAGGCCGCCGGGTTCCGAGCGGCGGCGCGCACGGTGCAGCCGGTAGCGAGGAAGGCGGGTACGACCCGGCTGCCGACGTAGCCGGAGGCACCGATCACGAGAACTCTCATGCGCTGTTCCGTCCCTTGTCGCCTTCGGGAGGGATGCACGCGCGGGACCGTCGCGAAACATCAGGAGTGGTTCTCATCACCAGAAATAGTGTTACCGTTGGTCACAAATACAGTGGCCGGTATCGAAGGAGGCCTCCCATGTCGATGCTGCGCGGCAGCCCACTGCGACATCGGATACTGTTCGTCCTCGCCGTCCCCCTCGGCGCCGGACTGCTGTCCGCCCTCGGACACCTCGTCCAGCGCCGCCACGGCCGGCCCACCTCCGTCTCCGAATCCCTCTTCGCCATCGCCAGCAGCCTGCGCCGCCGCACGCTGTTCACCCGCCCCACCGGCGATCACCCCCCGGCCCCCGAGGCGTCAGGACAACCATGACCACGCACACCGTCC
>NZ_NERM01000041.1:0-22438 GCF_002215235.1 Rhodococcus sp. BUPNP1 | reverse complement strand
GGCCCGCACCCGCTGTTCTCCGGCCTCGTCGCCGCGGCACTGCAGTACAAGGCGGCCGAACGGCTCCCGGTCGACATCCACGGCGAGAACAGCACCTCCGAGGAATCGGTCGGCTCGACCGCGTCGACGTCCACCGCCGGCGACGCCGAGTAGTCGACATGGCGCAGCGACACGACTTCCGCACCTTGGACAGCCGGCGGATCTACACGGGCGCCATCGTGTCGCTGCGCGTCGACGACGTGGCGATGCCCGACGGGCACACCGCCGAACGCGAAGTGGTCGAACACCACGGCGCGGTCGCGGTGGTGGCCGTCGACGAGCAGGACCGGGTGGTGCTCGTGCACCAGTACCGGCACCCGCTCGGCCGGCGACTGTGGGAACTGCCCGCCGGGCTGCTCGACGCACCCGGGGAGGATCCCCTCGACACCGCCCGCCGCGAACTCGCCGAGGAGACCGGGCTGGCCGCCGCCGACTGGGAACTCCTCGTCGACATCGCGCTCTCACCCGGATTCACCGACGAAGCCGTGCGCGTCTTCGCCGCCCGCGGCCTGAGCGAGGTCGACCGGCCCGAACCCGAGCACGAGGAGGCCGATCTCGAGGTCCGCCGCGTCCCGGTCGACGAGGCCGTGGCGATGGTGCTGCGAGGGGAGATCGTCAATGCCACCGCGGTGTCCGGTCTCCTCGCGTTCGCGACCGCCCGCGCGACGGGCACCGCGACCCGCGCACCGGACGCGCCGTGGCCGGACCGGCCCACCACCTTCGCCCGCACGCGCGCGGAGGGGTGAGCGGTGCTGCCTGGTGAGGAACGTCCCGCCACACAGGTCGTTCCGCAGCCGTCCCCGACACTCACCGGGCAACTCGACGCCTATCTCGCGCACCTGACCGTCGAACGGGGGGTCGCGGCGAACACCCTCGCCTCCTACCGCCGCGACCTGCTGCGCTACGTCGAACACCTCACCGACATCCACATCGGCGACCTCGCCGACGTGCACGAACACCACATCAGCGACTTCGCCGCGAGCCTGCGCCGCGGAGACCCGGAACGCAACCGCCCGGCGCTGGCGGCGAGTTCGGCCGCCCGCGCCCTGATCGCCGTGCGCGGCCTGCACCGCTTCGCCGCCGCCGAAGGACAGACCCCGATCGACGTCGCCCGCACCGTCAAACCCCCGGCGCCCGGGCGTCGCCTGCCCAAGGCGCTGACCGTCGACCAGGTCACCGCGATCCTCGACGCCGCCGCCCCCGATGCCGACGGACCCCGCAGCCTGCGCGACCGCGCCCTGCTCGAGCTGCTGTACTCCACGGGCGCCCGCATCTCCGAGGCCGTCGGACTCGACGTCGACGACATCGACACCGAATCACGCACCGTGCTGCTGCGCGGCAAGGGCGGCAAACAGCGGCTCGTCCCGGTCGGACGTCCGGCGCTCGGCGCGCTCGACGCCTATCTCGTGCGGGGACGACCCGCTCTGGCGACCGGTCGCACGGCCGCGGTCTTCCTCAACGCGCGCGGCGGTCGCCTGTCGCGGCAGAGCGCGTGGAAGGTGCTGCAGACCGCCGCAGAACGCGCCGGAGTCGACGTCGGGGTGTCGCCACACACGCTGCGGCACTCCTTCGCGACGCACCTGCTCGACGGTGGCGCCGACGTACGCGTGGTGCAGGAGTTACTGGGGCATGCTTCTGTGACGACCACGCAGATATACACCCTGGTCACCGCCGGTGCCCTTCGCGAGGTATGGGCGCAGGCGCATCCGCGGGCACGATGACCGACTCCGCAGGGGACGCGTGTCCGTGCGGTGATCCTGCCGACGAAGCGGTAGCGTTCTGGGGACGAGCCGCCGGGTCACCCGACGGGTCGACGAGAGAACATCTGGGTCGCAAGACAGGGGGAGTACCGAACGTGGGCACACCTCGGCCACCCGCCACGTACATGGAGCCGGAGCACCTCCGGCCGAACACCGTCCCGGTCGACGCACACGGCCGCGAGGACACCGACAGAACGTCCACCACCGAGCCGACCACCAGCGCCGGAACCGCCGCCGAGCCCGATCTCGGACCGACCGGCCGGCCACGCCGTCCCGTCCCAGAACCGGTGCCGTTGTCCACTCACGGACCGGCCCGCATCATCGCGATGTGCAACCAGAAGGGCGGGGTCGGCAAGACCACCTCGACCATCAACCTCGGGGCGTCCCTCGCCGAGTACGGGCGCCGCGTTCTGCTCGTCGACCTCGATCCGCAGGGCGCACTGTCCGCCGGACTCGGTGTCGCCCACCACGATCTCGATCTCACCGTGCACAACCTGCTCGTCGAACCGCGGGTGTCCACCGACGACGTGCTCGTGCGCACCCACGTCGAGGGCCTCGACCTGCTGCCGAGCAACATCGACCTGTCGGCGGCCGAGATTCAGCTCGTCTCCGAGGTCGGCCGCGAACAGGCCCTGGGCCGCGCCCTGTACCCGATGCTCGACCGCTACGACTACATCCTCGTCGACTGCCAGCCGTCGCTGGGGTTGCTCACCGTCAACGCGCTCGCGTGCGCCGACTCGGTGCTCATCCCCATGGAATGCGAGTTCTTCAGCCTGCGCGGCCTGGCGCTGCTCAACGACACCGTCGCCAAGGTCCGCGACCGGCTCAACCCGAAGCTGACCGTCGCCGGCATCCTCGTCACGATGTTCGACCAGCGCACCCTGCACGGACGTGAGGTGATGTCGCGGGTCGTGGAGGTCTTCGGCGATCTCGTCTACGACGCCGTCATCAACCGCACCGTCAAGTTCCCCGAGACCAGCGTCGCCGGCGAACCCATCACCCGCTGGGCGCCCACCTCTGCCGGCGCCGAGTCGTACCGCGCCCTCGCGCGGGAAGTGATCCACCGGAGCGGTCGCTGAGCCCCGTGCATGCTCCCGTCCAGGACTCGGCGGACACCGGCACGGCACCCGATGTGGAGGTCGACGCGGTGGTCCTCGAGGAACCCACCGAACCGGACCGGCCGGAGGTCGAGGAGACCACCTCGGGCTTCCATGTGCGCCTGCGCAACTTCGAGGGCCCGTTCGACCTGCTGCTCACCCTCATCTCGCAGCGTCGCCTCGACGTCACCGAGGTAGCGCTTCACGAGGTCACCGACGACTTCATCGCCTACACCCGCAAACTCGGCCCCGAACTCGGCCTCGACCAGACCACCGAGTTCCTGGTCGTCGCCGCGACCCTGCTCGACCTCAAGGCCGCCCGGCTGCTGCCCGCCGGTGAGGTCGACGACCCCGAGGACCTTGCCCTGCTCGAGGCGCGCGACCTGCTGTTCGCGCGTCTGCTGCAGTACCGGGCGTACAAGCAGATCGCCGAACAGTTCGCCGCCCTCGAGGCCGCGGCCCTGCGCCGCTATCCGCGCGCGGTGTCGCTCGAGGAGTGCTACGAGAATCTCGTACCGGAGGTCGTGCTCGGCGTCGACGCGCACCGCTTCGCCGAGATCGCGGCCGCGGCGTTCCGGCCCAAGCCACCACCGACCGTCGGCCTCGACCACCTGCACACCCCGAAGGTGTCGGTTCCCGAACAGGCCGCCCACATCCTCGGTCTGCTGCGTGCCCGCGGCGCCGGGGTCTGGGTCGGATTCGACGAGCTCGTCGCCGACTGCGATCTCGGACTGCTCGTCGTCGCCCGGTTCCTCGCGCTGCTCGAGCTCTACCGCGAACGCGCTGTCACTTTCGAGCAACCCGACCCGCTCGGACACCTGCAGGTCGCGTGGACGGGGGAAACCGACGGGGAGGCCATCGATTTCGAGGAGGACTACGGGTGAGCGACGACACCGTCGCGCGGGATCACGCGGACGACGCTGCGCCCGAGAGTGACGCTGAGCCGGGGAGCACGGACGACACCGCGCGGGAACGTGACGAAGCCACTGCTGCGCCGGAACGCGCGTGGGACGGTGAACTTCTCGAGATCGCCGACGACGAACTCACTGCGGCACTCGAGGCACTGTTGCTCGTCGTCGACACCCCGGCGCCGACCGAGCAGCTCGCGACCGCCATCGGGGTCACCGCCGTCCGCGCCGAGACCGCGCTGCGGCGTCTCGCACAGGACCTCACCGCGCGCGGATCCGGCATCGACCTGCGGTTCGCCGGCGACGGCTGGCGCTTCTACACGCGCCGCGATTTCGCGCCCTACGTCGAGAAGCTGCTGCAGGGTGGCGCGCGCACCAAGCTCACCCGCGCCGCACTCGAGACGCTCGCCGTGATCGCCTACCGGCAACCGGTCACCCGCAGCCGTGTCCGTGCCGTGCGTGGCGTCAACGTCGACGGGGTGATGCGCACCCTGCTCGCACGGGATCTGATCGCCGAGGCGGGCACGGATCCGGAGACCGGCGGCACGCTCTACGTCACCACGGAGCTGTTCCTCGAACGCCTCGGCCTGGCATCTCTGCAGGATCTGCCGCCCGTTGCGCCGCTTCTGCCCGATGTCGATGTGATCGACGACATCGCCGACAGTCTCGAGTCGGACCCACGATTTGAGAGAATGGGTAGGAACGCGCGTCCCGAGACTCTCTCGCCCGCGGAGTTCGATCCAGAGAACTGACAGGAACCAAGTGAATACACCCGCTCGCCGTGATGGCACACCGGACCGTAGAAGAAACAATCCCCGCAGCGCGAACACGCGCAACACCGGGGGATCCCGCTCGGGACGCGCGGACGCACCGCGTTCCGGAGGACGCACCGAAGCACCGCGTTCCGGAGGACGCACCGAAGCGCCTCGCTCCAGCGGACGTACAGAAGCTCCCCGTTCGGGGCGCGCAGGGGCTCCCCGTTCGGGGGAGCGCACCGACTCACCCCGCTCCGATCGCCGGGCCACTCCCGGCCAGTCGGCTGCAGGTCGCAAACCGGCCCAGTCGGCCGGAGGCCGCAATCCCGCACAGCCGGCCGCCGGTCGCAAACCGCACCGCAAGGGAACCTCGACCGGCAAGCCCTCCAAGCCTGCCGCCAAGCGCGCGGCGCAGCGCGTCGTTCCGACCGTGAGCAACGCCCGCCCCGCGCGTCACCAGCATCGCGAAGCCGGCCCCACCCAGCTGCCCGCCGGTGAAGGCGTGCGGTTGCAGAAGGTGCTTGCCCAGGCCGGCGTCGCCTCACGTCGCGCCGCCGAGGAACTCATCGCCGCGGGTCGCGTCGAGGTCGACGGCAACATCGTCGTCGAGCAGGGCCTGCGCGTGGACCCGGAGAACGCCGTGATCCGGGTCGACGGCGTCCGCGTCGTCATCAACAAGGATCTCGTGCACCTCGTGCTGAACAAGCCCCGCGGCTGGCAGTCCACGATGTCCGACGATCTCGGCCGTCCCTGCGTCGGTGACATCGTCTCCGAACGCGTCGCCGCCGGGCAGCGCCTGTTCCACGTCGGTCGTCTCGACGCCGACACCGAGGGTCTGCTGCTGCTCACCAACGACGGCGAACTCGCGCACCGGCTGATGCACCCGTCCTTCGAGGTCCCCAAGACCTACCTGGCGACCGTCAAGGGTGTGCTCGCCCGCGGCGTCGGCAAGCAGCTCAAGGCCGGCATCGAACTGGAGGACGGACCCGCCTCCGTCGACGAGTTCTCGCTGCTCGAGGTCCACGAGGGGCAGTCGCTCGTGCGGCTCGTGCTGCACGAGGGCCGCAAGCACATCGTGCGACGCCTGCTCGATGCGGTCGGTTTCCCCGTGATCCGGCTCGTGCGCACCAACATCGGTCCCGTGGCGCTCGGCGACCAGCGTCCCGGCACCCTCCGTGTCCTCGGCCGCAACGAGGTCGGGGGCCTGTACCAGGCGGTGAAGCTGTGACCGCCGCACCGGCCGACGCGTTGGTCGTCGCGATGGACGGACCGTCCGGCACGGGCAAGTCCACCGTCTCCAAGCGTCTCGCGCAGCATCTCGGTGCCGCCTATCTCGACACCGGCGCGATGTACCGCATCGCGACGCTGCACGCCCTGCGCCGCGGCACCGATCTGACCGATCCGGTCGCGATCGCCGCGGTCACCGCCGACCTGCCGTGGTCGATCGGCACCGACCCCACCGTCGAGGACATCCGCCTCGACGGGGACGACGTGCGCGAGATCATCCGCGGTGCCGAGGTCACGGCCGCGGTCTCCGCGGTCTCCGCCGTGCCCGAGGTGCGCACCCTGCTCGTCGAGGCCCAGCAGCGTCTCGGCCGCGCCGAGCACCGCGTGGTGATCGAAGGACGCGACATCGGCACGGTCGTCTTCCCCGACGCGGACGTGAAGATCTTCCTCACCGCTTCGGCGGAGGCCCGCGCGCACCGGCGCAACAACCAGAACATCGCCGAGGGTCGCGGCGACGACTACGAGGCGGTCCTCGCCGCGGTGCAGCGCCGCGACCACCTCGACTCCACCCGCGCGGTGTCCCCGCTGCGCGCGGCGGACGATGCGGTCGTCGTGGACACCAGCGACATGAACATCGACGAGGTGATCGCCGCGCTGCTCGCGGTGGTCGCCGAGCAGACTGGAGCGAAGCTGTGAGCGACGACCTGAGCACCGACTACACCGGGTTCGACGGCGACGGCACCTGGTCGGAAGAAGGCGACTGGGACATCGAGTTCGCCGAGGGCGGCGACCTCGAGGAGTTCGTCCCGGTCCCGACCGTCGCCGTGGTCGGCCGACCGAACGTCGGCAAGTCCACCCTGGTCAACCGCATCATCGGCCGACGTGAAGCCGTCGTCGAGGACGTCCCGGGCGTCACCCGCGACCGCGTCTCGTACGAGGCGTCGTGGAACGGCCGTCGATTCATGGTGCAGGACACCGGCGGATGGGAACCCGACGCGAAGGGCATGCAGCAGTCCGTGGCCCGTCAGGCGGAGGTCGCGATGCGCACCGCCGACGCGATCCTCGTCGTCGTCGACGCCACCGTGGGCGCCACCAGCGTCGACGAGGCCGTCGCGAAGGTGCTGCGCCGGTCCAAGACACCGGTGCTGCTCGTGGCGAACAAGGTCGACGACGACCGCGTCGAATCCGAGGCCGCGACACTGTGGTCCCTCGGACTCGGCCAGCCCTATTCGGTGTCGGCCACCCATGGCCGCGGAACCGGTGACCTGCTCGACGAGCTGCTCGCCAAGCTGCCGGCCACGCCCCGCGAGGGCACCGGTGGGGAAGGGCCTCGCCGCGTCGCACTGGTGGGCAAGCCGAACGTCGGCAAGTCGAGCCTGCTCAACAAACTCGCCGGCGACGAGCGGTCGGTGGTGCACGACATCGCCGGCACCACCGTCGACCCGGTGGACTCGATCGTCGAGCTCGGCGGCAAGCCGTGGCGGTTCGTCGACACCGCCGGTCTGCGCAAGCGCGTCAACAGCGCGTCCGGCGCCGAGTTCTACGCCTCCCTGCGCACGCGGGGTGCGATCGACGCGGCCGAGGTGGCGGTGTTGCTCATCGACGCCTCGCAGCCCATCACCGAGCAGGACCAGCGGGTCATCACGATGGTCGTCGAGTCCGGTCGCGCCCTGGTGATCGCCTTCAACAAGTGGGATCTCGTCGACGAGGACCGCCGCTACGAACTCGGCCGCGAGATCGACCGCGACCTGTTGCGGGTGCCGTGGGCGTCGCGGGTGAACATCTCTGCCAAGACCGGTCGCGCCGTGCAGAAGCTCGTCCCGGCCATGGAGACCGCCCTCGAGTCGTGGGACAAGCGCATCTCGACCGGACGCCTGAACTCCTGGCTCAAGGAGGTCGTGGCCGCGACCCCGCCGCCGATGCGCGGCGGTCGTCTGCCCCGGGTGCTGTTCGCCACCCAGGCGGCCACTCGGCCGCCGACCTTCGTGCTGTTCACCACGGGCTTCCTCGAGGCCGGCTACCGCCGCTTCCTCGAACGTCGCCTGCGTGAGGAGTTCAACTTCGACGGCAGTCCCGTGCGGATCTCGGTGCGCGTGCGGGAGAAGCGCGACCGCCGCAAGTGAGCTCCCGACGCCCGGTCGTGAAAACGCGCTGACCAGCCGATTAGTGTTTCGGTCCGTTCCTGTTGTAATCTCTGAGAGCGCTCGGAGAGAGCGCGGACGGGCTGTGGCGCAGCTTGGTAGCGCACTTGACTGGGGGTCAAGTGGTCGCAGGTTCAAATCCTGTCAGCCCGACAGCGAAAACCCCTTCCGACTTCGGTCGGAAGGGGTTTTCTCGTCTCTGCCGAGGACTCATCCGGCCGTCGACGGCGCAGCGGTACGCACCGACCCCGGCGTCAACCCCGTCACGGTCGTGACGGGCGACGCCGTCCGTGACTCGGATATCGAACGTGCCGTGCACGGGCAGGACGCCCTCGTGCGCGCTCCAGCGACCTCGACTGGACCATCGTGCAACCGGTGAACCTCACCGACGGTGACGACGACGAGGCAACGGTTTCCGACAGCGACGTCTCGTCGTGAGCGGTCCCGCGACGTGCGGTCGGGCGCGTGCCGGCCGACCTGATCGACCGGCCCGAGTACGCCGGCGCCACAGTGGCGGTCTCCTGACACGGATCGCGCCGAACGCTCCCGGATCCGGTGCGCACCGTCCACGATGAGAAATGCGTCGGCGGATGGTCACTCTCCGTGCGGCACCATCCGTGCCCTGCGGCACCCGGGAAAGGACCACGATGACCACACGATTCAATCCCTATCTCGCATTCCGCGATTCCGCACGCGAGGCCATGGAGTTCTACAGGTCGGTGTTCGGCGGCGAACTGACGGTGAGCAGGTTCGCGGACATGAACGCCTCGCAGGATCCGAGCGAGGACGACAAGGTGATGCACTCGATGCTCACCACAGACCGCGGCTTCGTGCTCATGGCCTCGGACACCCCGAACGGCATGGACTACACGCCCGGTACGAACTTCTCGCTGTCGCTCAGCGGGGACGACGAGAGCGTGCTCCGGGGTTGGTGGGACGCGCTGAGCGACAGCGGTCGCGTCGACATGCCGCTCGAACGTGCCCCCTGGGGCGATCTGTTCGGCATGTGCACCGACCGCTTCGGCGTGTCGTGGATGGTCAGCATCGGCGACCAGCAGGGCTGAACCCGCGCCGCTCGGCGCCCGTCAGCCGAGGCGGGCGTCGAGCTCGCGCACCAGTTTCGGTGGCGCGGTCTGCCGATAGGACATGTCGAGCAGTTCGGCGACCTCGTCCCAGTCCACCTCCGGACGGGAGAGGTCGTACCCGACCCACCCGGACGGCCCGAAATACATCGGCACATAGGTGTGGGGTTCCTCGAGCAGCGCGCGGCGCTCCTCCTCGTCGGGCTTGACGAGGAGGGAACGGGGAAACGGTGCGCGGGTGCCCTTCTCGCCGCCTCCGTAGACCGCGAAGGCCGTCCGGGTGGAGAAGAACGGACGGCCGTGCGAGATCTTCTCGGAGGCGCCGGGCAGGGCCAGCGCGAGCGAGCGCACACGAGCGAGCAGGGGATCCGCCTTGTCGAACATCACCGGATGCGGCATGAGCGGAGCGTACCGAGCGGCTACGACAACGGTCGCGCGATCAACTCTTCCGACTCTTCAGCGCATCGATACCGGCGTGCAACAGCGGCTCGACGCCGCGGCCGAGTTCCTCGAACCCCTCGCCGACCGTCTTGCCCTGACGGAACCGGAAGTAGATGCCTTCGAGGATCACCGCGAGCTTGTAGTAGGCCAGGGCGAGGTGGAACGCCATGTCCGACAGGTCGCGTCCACCGGCGGCCTCGTACCGCGCGAGCAGTTCGTCGTCGCCGAGGAAGCCCGGAGCGCGGGACACCGTCGAGACGGGGAATTCCGTGTTCTCCCGCGCCAGCCGCTGGTAGACCAGCAGCAACGCCACATCGGTGAGGGGATCGCCGATCGTGGCCATCTCCCAGTCCAGCACCGCGACCACCTTGTCGTCGTCGTCGACGAGGACGTTGTCGAGCCGGTAGTCGCCGTGCACGATACCCACCTCGCCGTCGCCCGGCAGATTGTCGACGAGCAGCCGGTGAAGCTCGTCGGCGCCGTCGAGGTCCCGGCTGTGCGAGTTCTCGAGCTGGGTGGTCCAGCGCCGCACCTGCCGCTCGAGGAAGCCCTGGGGTCGGCCGAAGTCCTCGAGTCCCACGGCGGCCGGGTCCACCGCGTGCAGGGCGGCCAGGGTGTCGACCATCCGCTCGGAGATCACGCGCGTGCGCTCGGCGCCGAGCGGTTCGAGTTCCTCCGCGGTGCGATAGGGCGTCCCCACGACCAGATCCATGAGGTAGAAGGGCGCGCCGAGCACCGAATCGTCCTCGCACAGCAGGTACGAGCGGGGGACCGGTACCGCGGTGCCGGCGAGCGCGGAGATGACGCGGTACTCGCGAGCCATGTCGTGTGCCGTCGCGAGGACGTGTCCGAGTGGGGGACGGCGCAGCACCAGCCGCCGGTCACCGTCGGTCACCTCGTAGGTGAGATTCGAGCGCCCGCCGCTGATCAGGCGCGCGCGGAGGGGACCGGAGAACAGGTCGGGGGCGGAGGTCTGCAGATAGGCATCGAGCGCATCGAGGTCGAGGCCAGCGGGCACGTCGTTCATCGAGCTCCTTTCCGTCGGCTCCCACTATGACCGCGGGTGGGGATCCGTGTACGGAGAACTCCCACCCACGCAGATAATCCGGACGGTACGGAAACCAAGAATATCCAGAATTCCTCTCCTCGGGATCGGCACCACCGACACCGGCCAAGACATGCGCCGAACCGCCGGTGCGATTGTGACGAACTACTGTCGACCCATGCCCGCTGCTCATCCTCTCGACCGAGACAACGTCCGCGACGCGCTGGACGCGTTCGACTCGCGCCGACTGCCGCTCGACGGCCGCCGGCACGCAGCCGTCGTCGTGGCGGTGCTCGACGACGGGAACGGCAACCCCGTCATGCCCCTCACGCGGCGCCCCACGCGTCTGCGGGCGCATCCCGGCCAGTTCGCGTTGCCGGGCGGGCGTCTGGACGAGGGGGAGCAGGCCGAGGAGGCCGCCTTGCGCGAGTTGCACGAGGAACTCGGACTCGACCTCGGCCCCGAGGCCGTGCTCGGCCGGCTCGACGACTACATCACGCGCTCCGGTTACGTCATGTCGCCGTTCGTCGTGTGGTCGGACACCGCCGTGACCGATCTGAAGCCCAGCCCCGACGAGGTCGACGTGCTCTTCGCCGTCACCACCGACGAACTCGACGTCGATCCGCGCTTCGTCACCATCCCCGAATCCGACAAGCCGGTGATCCAGTGGCCCTTCCGCGGTCACCTCGTGCACGCACCGACCGCCGCGGTGGTCTACCAGTTCCGCGAGGTCGTGCTGCGCCGGCGGGCCACGCGCATCGACGGTCTCGAGCAGCCGGTCTTCGCCTGGCGTTGACACCCCGGAATCTCCGGTCGCGCGGCTGTGGAAGGCTGGACTCCGTGCCCGAACGGAACTCCGGCGGGGCACCACGAGAACGACCTCACGAGAACACGGAGCGGCCCACCATGACCGATGCGACCGGAACCGCCGACGCGCGCGGATCGGACCGCATCCTCACCGTGCCGAACGTCCTCAGCTTCGTCCGACTGCTGGGTGTGCCCGTCTTCCTCTATCTCGTCCTCGTCGCCCACGCCGATGTCTGGGCGCTGATCCTGCTGGCCGCGAGCAGTATCACCGACTGGGCCGACGGCAAACTCGCCCGGTTGCTCGACCAGACCTCCCGACTCGGCGCCCTTCTCGATCCCGCCGTCGACCGCCTCTACATCGTGGCCACCCTCGTCGCCCTCGTGGCGCGCGACATCGTGCCCTGGTGGATCGCGGTGATCCTCGTCGGCCGCGAACTCGTCCTGGCCCCGACCCTGGCCGTCTACCGGCGCCGGGAACTGCCCCCGCCGGACGTGCTGTACCTCGGCAAGGGCGCCACCTTCCTGCTCATGTGCGCACTGCCGCTGATGCTCGGGGCGGTCGCGGTGCCCGCCTCGGAGCCGATCACCGGCCCGCTCGGCTGGGCTGCCCTGATCTGGGGGACCGTGCTGTACGTGTGGACCGGCCTGCTGTACCTCGGGCAGGCCGTCGTGACGGCACGGATCGTGCCGGCCGGGCGGTGATCCGATGAGCCGCGCATGGGAACGCATCCGGCGCAATCCGGTGCCCTCGCTCCTGAAGTCGCTCCTCGAGGATCATCTCGACCCCGGCTACGCCGCGTCCGCCGCGGACCGGGCGGCAGGGCGCTCGAGCACCTCTCCGCGCGCGTCGCGCGCGTGGCTCGGCGGCGGAGTTCTCCTCGCCGGCCTCGTGATCGGCGTCGCGTACGCGCAGAACGCCGACGTGCAGGCCGGCACCGACAGCACCCGCGCCGAGATCCTCGACTCCCTTCGGGCAGGGGACGAACGCATCGCCGCGCTCACTGCCCAGCGGGACGAACTCGGTGCCGCGGTCGACGAACGACGCACCGCCCTGTTCTCCGACGGAGGCGACGGCGCGACCATCCTCGACCGACTCCGCGACGCCGAGACCGCAGCCGCAGCAACACCGGTGCGTGGTCCGGGGATCACGGTCACCCTCACCGAACCCGCCGCGCGACCGAACCTGTCGGATGCGGCACGACTCGAGGACCGGCCCACCGCGCTCGTCCTCGACCGCGACCTGCAATCGGTCGTCAACGCCCTGTGGGCGGCCGGTGCGGAGGCCGTCGAGGTCGGTGGCGTGCGGGTTGGTCCCGGCGTCACCATCCGGCAGGCCGGGGGAGCGATGCTCGTCGACAACCGGCCCGTATTCTCCCCGTACACGGTCTCGGCGGTGGGTTCTCCGTCCCGGCTGCAGACGTCCTTCGTCGTCAGCGACGCCTACCTGCGCATCGCGGGGATCCAACAGCTCTACGGGGTGGGATTCACCCTCGTCGAGGAGGACGATCTCGAGTTTCCGGCCGCCACGGTCCGGAAGCTCGGCAGCAGCGGAGAAACGGGGTACAGGTGAAGCGACTCGAACACGGTCACGCGCTCTACGCGGTGCTCGCACTGGCGATCGGGATCGGCGCCGGAATCGTGTTCAGCCCACAGGTACCCGACGTCGTGCAGCCCTACCTGCCCATCGCGGTGGTCGCCGCGCTCGACACGGTCTTCGGTGGGCTGCGCGCCTATCTCGACGACATCTTCGACGCGAAGGTGTTCGTGGTGTCGTTCGTCTTCAACGTCCTCGTCGCCGCACTGATCGTGTGGCTCGGTGACCAGCTCGGGGTGGGCACCCAGCTGTCGACCGCAGTCATCGTCGTCCTCGGCATCCGCATCTTCGGAAACGCTGCCGCCCTACGTCGTCGCCTGTTCGGAGCCTGACCGTGACCGAACCGCAACAACCCGGCCCCACGCGCGACACCGGTACCACGCCCGAGACCGGCGCCGGCGCGGGCGACGAGACCACCGCCGGGTCCGACGCGAGCCGCACCACCCGCTCGCAACGCGTCTTCCTCGTCCTCGCGGCGATTCTCGTCGTCCTGCTCGGCGCCGGTATCGCCACCCAGGTGCGCACGACCGACACCGGCGACGACCTCGACTCGGCGCGCCCTGCGGACCTGCTCGTGCTGCTCGACAACCTCAACCGCCGCGAAGCCGCTCTCCGCCAGGAGATCACCGAACTCGAGCGCACCCTCTCGAGTCTCGAACAGGAAGGCTCGGAAGCGGCACTCGAGGAAGCCCGCACGCGCCTGTTCACGCTGTCGGTGCAACTCGGCACCGAACCCGCCACCGGGCCCGGAGTGGTTCTCACCGTCGACGATCCGCGCGAGGGCGTCGGATCGGAGGTGCTGCTCGACATGATCCAGGAGCTGCGCGCGGCGGGTGCCGACACGATGCAGATCGCCGGGGCGAACGGCGAGACCGTGCGCATCGGGGTCGATTCGTGGGTCACCGGACCGGGCGGTGACATCGTCGTCGACGACCGCGGACTCGACGCTCCGTACACCGTCACCGCCATCGGCGACGGACCGACTCTCGCCGCCGCGTTGAACATTCCCGGCGGAGTGGTCGACACGGTCGCCCGTGCGGGCGGATCATTGTCCGTGGAACAGTCTCCGCAGGTGGAGGTGTCCGCCTTGCGGGAGATCGAGCCACGCCAATACTCTCAGCCCGGTAACTGAATCCGACGTTCCGGTCGAACGTCGTCTCCGAAAGGACCAGTCTTGACCGATTTCGCGACACCCGAGGATCTGCGGTACACCCCCGAGCACGAGTGGGTGCGCAGGACGGGCGCGACGACCGTGCGCATCGGGATCACCGACTACGCACAGTCCCAACTCGGCGACGTGGTCTTCGTGCAGCTGCCCGAGGCGGGCGCCGAGATCGCCGCCGGTGAGTCCTTCGGAGAGGTCGAGTCCACCAAGAGCGTGTCGGACGTGTTCGCGCCGCTGACCGCGAAGGTGACCGCCGTCAACACGGAACTCGACGCGAATCCCGAACTGGTGAACAGCAGCCCGTACGAGGAGGGCTGGCTCGTCGACGTGGAGGTCGGCAGCGAGAGCGCCCTCGACGAGGCCCTCGCGGAGACGCTCGACGCGGAAGGTTACCGCGGGATCACGGAAGGCTGACGGACCCGACAGGTAACGTGACCGCGACTGTCTGCGTCAGTACCCCCGCGCGGGGTACGGTCGGATATGGCGTGTGCCGTGTCGGACCTGAACGGGGCGAACGAATCAGCGACCGCCCGGGATCACCCGGGTGGTCGAACGGATAAGGAGAAACGGTGAGCGAGAACGGCAACGCGGGCTACGAGGAGACTCCTGCAGAGACCACTTCGGTATTTCGCGCCGACTTCCTGAACGAAGTGGAAGGCGCAGGTTCGGCCACCACCGAAGCGCCCGTCTCGGGTGTCGAGGGCCTGCCCGCCGGATCGGCGCTGCTGGTCGTCAAGCGGGGGCCCAATGCAGGATCGCGCTTCCTGCTCGACCAGCCCACCACCTCGGCGGGCCGGCATCCCGACAGCGACATCTTCCTCGACGACGTGACCGTCAGCCGTCGGCACGCCGAGTTCCGCCAGGACGAGGGCGAATTCCAGGTCGTCGACGTGGGAAGCCTCAACGGCACCTACGTCAACCGCGAGCCGGTCGACTCCGCCGTCCTCGCGAACGGCGACGAGGTGCAGATCGGCAAGTTCCGGCTGGTGTTCTTGACCGGTCCGCGAGGTAACCAGGGCGCAGGTAGCTGATGACCGCGGCCCGCCAGCCGGCGCCGGCCGGAATGTCGATCGGGTCGGTGCTCGACCGCCTGCGTCCGGAATTCCCGGACGTGACGATCTCGAAGATCCGGTTCCTCGAGGCCGAGGGACTGATCAGCCCGGAACGCACCCCCTCGGGCTACCGACGCTTCTCGATCGCCGACTGCGAGCGTCTGCGGTACGTGCTCACCGCGCAACGCGATCAGTACCTTCCGCTCAAGGTGATCAAGGAGCAGCTCGAGGCGATCGACCGCGGCGCCGCCACGGTGGGATCGGTCGAGACCCGGATCACCCGGCCGCGCCCGCTGGCGGTCGCCCGCGGGGAAGTCTCGCCGGAGGATCTGCGCACCGACCGCGAGATCCGGGTCAGCCGCGACGATCTGTGCACCCGTGCCGGGATCGACGCGGCCTTCCTCACCGAGCTGGTGGGGGCGGGTCTGGTCAAGCCGGGCCCGGCCGGTTTCTTCGACGAGGACGCGGTGCTGCTCGCCCGCACGGCGAAGGCGATGGCGGAGTTCGGTCTCGAGGTTCGGCACCTGCGGGCGTTCAAGCTCGCCGCCGACCGCGAGGCCGCGCTCGTCGCGCAGATCGCCGGCCCGATCGCGAAGGGCCGCGACGCGGGGGCGCGGCAGCGCGCCGAGGAGATGGTGCGCGAACTGGCCGCACTGTCGTTGACATTGCACACCTGCCTGGTGAAGGCGGCGGTGCAGGGGGCACTCGACCGCTGAGGCGACGAACTCGTCGCCGATCGCGTCCACGGCCCTCCGTCGGGTGGTGACCTACGGCACCTGACGGATGCGCTGGAGGACACTAGAATTCCAGGCAGTACCTGTCGGGTGGTCCCACCACCGACGAGCAGCAGGACGGAGGCATCGCGATGAGCGAGATGCGGATAGTAGGGATTCGTATCGAACAGCCGCAGAACCAGCCTGTCCTCCTGCTGCGGGAGGTCGACGGCGATCGGTATCTGCCGATCTGGATCGGGCAGAACGAAGCGACCGCCATCGCCCTCGAACAGCAGGGGGTCGAACCGGCACGACCGCTGACCCACGACCTGATCAAGAACCTCCTCGAGGCGTTCGGTCACAACCTGCGCGAGGTGCGCATCGTCGACCTGCGTGAGGGGACGTTCTACGCGGATCTGGTCTTCGACGGAGGGATGCGCGTGTCCTGCCGGCCCTCCGACGGGGTGGCGGTGGCCTTGCGCATCGGCGCGCCGGTCCACGTCGAGGAACCGGTGCTCACCGAGGCAGGACTGGTCATGCCCGACGAACGGGAGGACGAGGTCGAGAAGTTCAAGGAGTTCCTCGATTCCGTCTCGCCCGACGATTTCAAGGCGACGGACGGCTGAACGCCGTCCGTTCGCACGGCGGCGAGCGTTGACGCGCGCGTCGGCCGTAACGGTAGTAATGTCGAACGTTGCCTTCCGGTCGGCGTGTTGCAGCCCAGCGCCCAACACCGGAGCGTACGCTGAGTTGATCCGCCAGGGATGACTCGGTGAGCCTGGGAGCGCTCGATGATCGGATGTGGTCGGGGGGATCCGCCAATCGATCGTTGCGAGGCAGAACTGGGCGCGCGAGAGGGAGTCAGTAGTGCGAGATCGGACGAAGGGACAGCCACTCGGCGTCGATTCCGGCGATCGCTCGAATCCGGCGCCGCGGACGAACGAGACCGACGAGATCCAACCGGGCCTGTTTCCGGACAACTCGGTACCCGACGAGCTCGTCGGCTACCGCGTGCCCATCGCCTGCCAGATCGCGGGGATCAGCTACCGCCAGCTCGACTACTGGGCCCGCACGAATCTGGTCGTACCGTCCATCCGCGGGGCCGCCGGCTCCGGTAGCCAACGGCTGTACTCGTTCAAGGACATCCTCGTCCTCAAGATCGTCAAGCGCCTGCTCGACACCGGCGTCTCGCTGCAGAACATCCGCGTCGCCGTCGACCATCTCCGCAGCCGCGGGGTGGGCGACCTCGCGAAGATCACCCTCTTCTCCGACGGCACCACCGTCTACGAATGTACGTCGCCCGAAGAGGTCGTCGACCTGCTCCAGGGCGGGCAGGGCGTCTTCGGGATCGCGGTGAGCGGCGCGATGCGCGAGCTCACCGGCAGCATCGCCGATTTCCCCGCCGAACGCGCCGACGGCGGTGGCGTCGAGGAACGCCCCGAGGACGAACTCGCGTCGCGTCGCCGCGAACGCATCAACCGCCGCATCGGCTGACCCCACCACCGAGGCCGCATCGGCCGACCACATGACCGCTCCACTCCACCGCCTGCGGCGCTTTCCGCACCTGCGGTATTTCGACCCCCGCGCCGTGTTCTAGACTCGAAGGCGCGTCGCCATCACGCGGGAGAGACCCGGACACCGAGCCGGGCGCCGAAGGAGCAGCACCTCCCCGTCAATCTCTCAGGCAACCGGGACCGCGTGAGCTCCGACGTCTCTGGAAAGCGGTGGGAGCACCCGCCCGCCCACGGGGAAAGGCTCTGGCCGGCCGAATCTCTCAGGCGCTCGCCCCGCGAGCTCACGACAGAGGGGGAGGAACCACCTCGCGCGACCGCGCGCACGTGGACCTCGCCGACCAGCCCGGGAGCTGCGATGACAGATGCCGTCACCTCGAACTTCGCCGATCGCCACATCGGCCCCGACACCGCCGGCCTGAACCGGATCCTCGACGTCGTCGGAGTCGATTCGCTCGACGCCCTCGCCACCGCCGCGGTGCCGGCCGCCATCCTCGACGACCGAGCAGACAATGTGCCGACCGGCCTCGACGTCCTCGACGCGCCCCGCTCCGAGCACGACGTACTCGCCGAACTGAAGGCACTCGCGTCGCAGAACACCGTGGCGACGTCGATGATCGGTCACGGCTACTACGACACGCTCACACCGCCCGTGCTGCTGCGCAACATCATCGAGAACCCCGCCTGGTACACGGCCTACACCCCCTACCAGCCGGAGATCAGCCAGGGACGCCTCGAGGCGCTGCTGAACTTCCAGACCATGGTCGCCGACCTGACCGGCATGGAGATCGCGAACTCGTCGATGCTCGACGAGGCCACCGCCGCCGCCGAGGCGATGACCCTGCTGCGCCGCGCGAACCGCAAGTCCAAGAGCCCCCGCCTGGTCGTCGACGCCGACCTGTTCGCGCAGACCGCCGCGGTGCTGGCGACCCGCGCCGAACCGCTCGGCATCGAGATCGTCACCGCCGACCTCGCCGCCGACGGACTGCCCGAAGGTGAGTTCTTCGGTGTGATCCTCCAGGTGCCCGGCGCCTCGGGACGCATCATCGACGCCGCTCCGATCATCGCGGCCGCCCACGACCGCGGCGCGCTCGTCGCCGTCGGCGCCGACCTGCTGGCCATGACCCTGATCACCCCGCCCGGGGAGCAGGGCGCCGACGCGTGCTTCGGCACCACCCAGCGGTTCGGTGTGCCGATGGGCTTCGGTGGGCCGCACGCCGGCTACCTCGCCGTCGGCAGCGCCCACACCCGCACCCTGCCCGGCCGTCTCGTCGGTGTCTCGGTGGACGCGGACGGCAACCCGGCCTACCGCCTCGCGTTGCAGACCCGTGAGCAGCACATCCGCCGTGAGAAGGCCACCAGCAACATCTGTACCGCCCAGGTGCTCCTCGCCGTGCTCGCGGCCATGTACGCCTCGTATCACGGCGCCGAAGGCCTCACCGGCATCGCCCGCCGCGTGGCCGGGCACGCCCGTCGACTCGCCGACGGTCTGCGCGCCGGTGGCGTCGAGGTCGTCCACGACGAGTTCTTCGACACCGTCCTCGTGCGCGTGCCGGGGCGCGCCGACGCCGTGCTCGCCGCCGCCCTCGAGGCCGGCATCAACCTGTACCGGGTCGACGACGATCACGTGTCGATCTCGTGCGACGAGGCCACCACCGCGGCGCACGTGGATGCGATCCTGGGCGCCTTCGGTGTCACCGCCGGTGAGGCCGCCGGGGGAACGGCGCTGCCGCAGGCCCTGGCCCGCACCAGCGAGTTCCTGCAGCACGAGGCGTTCACCCGCTACCGCACCGAGACCGCGATGATGCGGTATCTGCGGCGCCTGTCCGACAAGGACCTCGCCCTCGACCGGACGATGATCCCGCTGGGCTCGTGCACGATGAAGCTCAACGCCGCCGCCGAGATGGAGGCCATCACCTGGCCCGAGTTCGCGGGTCTGCATCCGTTCGCTCCGGCGGACCAGACGGCCGGCATCCGCCGTCTGATCGCCGACCTGGAGGGCTGGCTCGCCGCGGTGACGGGGTACGACGCCGTGAGCCTGCAGCCCAACGCCGGCAGCCAGGGCGAGTACGCGGGTCTGCTCGCAATCCGTCACTACCACCTCGACCGCGGCGACACCGATCGGGACATCTGCCTGATCCCGTCGAGCGCGCACGGCACCAACGCCGCATCCGCCGTGATGGCGGGCATGCGTGTCGAGGTCGTCGCGTGCCGCCCGAACGGCGACGTCGATCTCGACGACCTGCGCGCCAAGATCGTCGACCACGGTGCGCGCCTGGCCGCGATCATGATCACCTACCCGTCCACCCACGGTGTCTACGAGCACGACATCGCCGACATCTGCGGTGCCGTGCACGACGCCGGCGGTCAGGTGTACATCGACGGCGCCAACCTCAATGCGCTGGTGGGTCTGGCGCGGCCGGGCAGGTTCGGGGGCGATGTGAGCCACCTGAACCTGCACAAGACGTTCTGCATCCCGCACGGTGGTGGCGGTCCGGGTGTCGGCCCGATCGGGGTCCGCTCGCATCTGGCCCCGTACCTGCCGGGCCACCCCGCGGAGCCCGGACTCGGGGGAGCGGGACCGGTTTCGGCGGCGCCCTACGGGTCGGCGTCGATCCTGCCGATCACCTGGGCGTACATCAAGATGATGGGTGCCGAGGGACTGCGTCGCGCGTCGCTGACGGCGATCGCGTCGGCCAACTACATCGCCCGTCGTCTCGACGAGTACTTCCCGGTGCTGTACACGGGGGAGACCGGCATGGTCGCCCATGAGTGCATCCTCGATCTGCGTCCGCTGACGAAGGCGACGGGGGTGACGGTCGACGACGTCGCGAAGCGTCTGGCCGACTACGGTTTCCACGCGCCGACGATGAGCTTCCCGGTGGCCGGCACCCTCATGGTCGAGCCCACCGAGAGCGAGGACATCGCCGAACTCGACGCGTTCATCGAGGCGATGATCTCGATCCGCGGTGAGATCGACCGGGTCGGGGCAGGGGAGTGGCCGGTGGACGACAACCCGCTGCGTGGGGCTCCGCATACCGCGGAATGCCTGGTGGGCGAGTGGGACCACCCGTACTCGCGGGAGATCGCGGTGTTCCCGATGGGGAAGAGCCGGGCCAAGGTGTGGCCGGCGGTGCGGCGTATCGACGGCGCACACGGCGACCGGAATCTGGTGTGCTCGTGCCCGCCCTTGGAGGCGTACAGCGGCTGACGCCGGGGATGGCCGACGGACCCGTCCGTCGGCCATCTTCATCGGTTGGGTAACTCCGAACCGGACGGAAACCATAGAAATACAGAATGCTTCCCCGTTAACAACACAACTCACCACGTCCCAGAGCGAAGGGACGTCAGTTCGCGGCGGTCAGCTCGAGGATGGAGATCTCCGGTGGGGTGCCGACCCGCACGGGCGGTCCCCACGCGCCGGTGCCCTGGGACGTGTAGATCTGCGTGTCGCCGAAGCGGTCGAGTCCGGTGACGGTGGGGTTGGCGAGGGAGACGAACGGTCGCAGCGGCCACATCTGCCCGCCGTGGGTGTGCCCGGACAGTTGCAGGTCGACTCCGAGTTCGCGGGCCTCGTCGACGTGCCGGGGCTGGTGGGCTGCGAGGATCACCGGGGTACCGTCCGCGATGCCGTCGAGGGCGGCGGGCATGTCGGGGTGGTGGGGTTCGGTGGCGGTGTAGTCGTGGACGCCGGCGAGCGCGACGACGTCGCCGTCGCGTTCGAGGACGACGTGCTCGTTGCGCAGGGCGCGTACACCGAGGGTCTCCCAGTGGTCGAGCCATGATTCGGCGTCGTCGGAGTAGTACTCGTGGTTGCCGCTGACGCCGTACACCCCGAGCGGGGCCTGCAGCTGCCGGAGCGGCTCGAGGTCGGAGCCGACGAGTTCGACGGTGCCGTCGGCGAGGTCGCCGCCGAGCACGATCAGGTCGGGTTGCTCTTCGGCGACGAGGTCGACGACGCGTTGCACGAAGTCGGCGCCGCGGGCGGGTCCGACGTGCAGGTCGGTGACGAGCGCGATGCGGGCGCCGTCGAAGCCTGCGGGCAGGTCCTGCAGGGCGACGGGCACGGTGACGATCCGCGGCCGGTCGGCCTCGACCGTGCCGTATCCGACGGCGGCGACCGCGGCGACGACGAGCACGGCGGTCGCGATGCGCAGCCCCCGTCGCGGGGTCTCGTCGGTGGTCGGCCCGGGGCGTCCGCGCCGGGCGAGGCGGGCGACGAGCAACCCCGCTCCGATGAGCAGGAGACCGAGCATCAGGTACAGCACCACGGCGAGCCAGCTCCAGCCGAGGAACCCGAAGGGACGGGCCCAAGCGGGGTCGAGCACCGTGCCCACCCCGGAGGCAACGAGCGTGAGCACGAACATCGCCGCCAGGACGAGGGCGGCGGCGAGGGCGGCAGGACGCGGCAGGCCGGGTGCCCGGACGAGTCGTCGATGCAGCAGGTAGGTGAGGAGGGCGAGGAAGACCCCCACGACGAGAAGTCGGAGCACGGTCAGGACGTCAGCTTTCGGAGGAGGTCGGTGAGGTCGGCCGGGTCGGTGGTGTCGACGACGGTGAGGCTGCCGTCGGTGGCCTCGGCGGCCTGCTCGAGGACGGGGTCGGTGCGGTCGCCGAGGACGACGACGTCGATCCGCACGGGGGTTGCAGGGGACGAGAGTTCGTCGATCGCGGCGCGCAGGTCGCGGGCGGCCGCCTCGTCGGGGTCGTCGCTGTCTACGACGACGAGCACGGAGTTGGGTCGGCCCGGGTCGTAGTTGTCGACGGCGTCACGGTAGGCGGCGGTGAGGGTGGCGTAGACGGGTTCGCGGTCGACGAGGTCGATGTCGTCGAGGATCGAGGACATCGCCGCGCGCTTGGACTCGGTGAGGCCGTCACGGATCACGGCGACGCGGTGCCCCTCTGGGGTGTCGGCGAAGACGTACATGCCCATCACCGAGTTGATGGAGGCGCGGCGCATGGCCTCGCGCACAGCACCTGCGGTGGCGGTGAGGTGGGTGCCGTCACCGGCGGGGGCACCCATGGAGGTGGAGGTGTCGACGACCATGGTGACCTTGCGCGGGGACACCGGGGCGAGACGCAGTGCGACGAGGACGTCGTC
>NZ_NERM01000040.1:0-27718 GCF_002215235.1 Rhodococcus sp. BUPNP1 | reverse complement strand
GTGGGGATCTACTGGGCGGGCTGCTGCGCGGCGGGCTTCTGGCCCGGGAAGACGTCCTGGACCTCGTCCTCGGTCCAGCCCTGGCGGGAGATGCGCTGCAGTTCGTCGGTGACCGGCTTGCGCTGCGCCTGGAAGGCGGCGAGCGCCGCGGCGACGGTGTCGGTGTCGCGCAGGCAGTCGGCGAGCGCCCCGGCGTCGAGGATCGCCGAGTTCGCGCCCTGACCCTGGTGGTGCAGCATCGAGTGGGCGGCGTCGCCGATGAGCACCACGGAGTTGCTGTGCCAGCGCTCGATCGGGTCGATGTCGTAGACACCGCGGATGTTGACGATGTCCATGTCGAGGCCGGCGGTGATGTCGACGATGCGCTGGTCGAATCCGGCGACGGTGGCGAGCATGTCCTCCTTGCTCACCTGCGGCGCCCAGTCGGGGTCGGGGCACAGGGCGGTGATGTCGAAGGACACCTGGCCGCGGTGGCGCAGCGGCAGCAGGTACACCTTGGTGCCCTTGCCGATGTACATGCGCAGGTTGTCGTCGGTGACCATGCCGTGCGCGTCGGCGACGTCGATGACGGCGCGGTAGGCGCGTTCACCGGAGAACACCGGTTCGGCGGCGGAGAACAGCTGCTCACGGACCACGGACTTGATGCCGTCGGCGCCGATGACCAGGTCGGCGTCGACGCTGGTGCCGTTGGTGAAGGTCAGGGTGCTGCGGTCGCCGTGGTCCTCGATGCGCTCGAGCCGGTGGCCGAGTTTGACCATGCCGTCGGGCAGGGAGGCGATGAGGGTGTCGATGAAGTCGCCGCGGTGGATCAGGTGGGTGTGCTTCTGGTCGCCGTGCGCCGGCCAGGTGTCCTTCATGATCGGCTCGCCCGTGGCGGTGAGGATCTCGAAGTAGTCGCTCGGGGAGCTGACCTTCGCGATGTCGTCGAAGATGCCCCACTCGCGGAAGCGTTCCATGCTCGACGGGCGCAGGCCGATGCCGGCGCCGACCTCGCGGATCTCGGGGGCCTGTTCGTAGACGGTGACGTTCGCGCCGAGCAACGACAGGGCCCGGGCGGCGGCCGCACCGGCATAGCCCGCGCCGACGATGGCGATGGTGAGGTTGGTCGGATCCGAGGTCTGCATGTGGGTGTCTCTTTCGGAGGGCGCGCAGGGTGCGCGCCGGGAGATTCGGGTCAGGGTTGCGCGATGGTGAGGAAGTCGGCGGGGTTCTCGACGAACAGTTTGGTGATGGTGGCCTCGTCGAGTCCGGCCTCGCGCAGGTCCGGGATGAGGTCCTCGAACAGGTAGTTCACGGTGTGTCCCTTGACGCCCGGCCAGCCGAGTGGGCTGCAGTTGGCGTCGACGCCGGCCAGGGCCTGATCGAGGTGGCCGGCGTTGAGGAAGCGCAGGAAGTGGGCGAGGCGCTCTTTGCGGGGGCGCGCCCAGAACGGCGGGTCCTCGAGTTCGGTTTCGTAGCCGAAGGTGTCGAAGCCGACCCGGCCGCCCTGCTGCGCGATCCAGGTGTCGCGGGTCTTCTCGGCGTTGACGCCGTCGTCGGCGTGCCCGAACAGCACGCGGTGCAGCGGCAGGCCCTCCTCGGTGAAGATGGCGATGGCGTTCTCGGCGTCGATCGCGAGGTGGGTGAGGATCGGCACGCCGGTGGCGAGGGCGGCGCGGGAGGCGGCGCGGTAGATGCGCTTGTCGAGTTCGGTCATCTTCCCGCCGCGGGAGACACCGACCTTGATGACGCCGGCGCGGCTGCCGGTGTCACCGATGCCGACGGTGATCTCGTGCACGAACTGGCGCATCAGGTAGTCGACGGAGGCGCGTTCGAAGAACGGCAGGGCGGTGTCACCGCCGACGAAACCGGTGCAGGCGACGATGTGCACACCGGTCTTCGCGGAGAGGGACTTGTAGTAGTCGATGTCGCGGCCGTTGCAGATGCCGGTGACGTCGACGAAGGTGCCGCCGCCGTACTCGTGGAACTTGCGCAGCTTCGGGACGGTCTCCTCGTAGCGGACCTCGGGGCTCTTCCACCAGCGGGTGTCCAGCTCGGAGCCGGGCATGCCGTATCCGATGTGCTCGTGGACGGCGACGATGCCCAGTTCCTCGGGCGCGATCGGGCCCAGGACGGTGTTGACTCTCGACACAGCAATTCCCCTTCGGGACGAAGACTTCTCGGTGATGGGTGGTCGGCGGCGGTTCAGCGCGCGGCCAGCAGGTCCTGCGGGTTGGCGATGAGGATCTGCTGCACGGCGTCGTCGGTGAGACCGGCGGCGGTCAGCTGCGGCACGAAACCGGTGAGCACCGTCTCGTAGGGCAGATCGTTCGCCGGATGCCCCTTGGCGACGCCGGTGGCGCTCGACGACAGCAGGATCCGGTGACCGAGGCCGGCGTCGACGAGATCGCGGACCAGGGTGACACGCTCGGTGTCGGAGACGTGGAGCTCGTCCTTGCTGCCGACGTGGTCGAGGGCGAGGTAGGCGCCGCGACGGGCGATCTTCTCCGGGGCGCCGGCGGCGACGGCGTCGCGGCGATCCAGGCCGGCGACGACGATGCGGTCGGCGGGCAGTTCCTCGCCGAGGGCGACGTCGAGGTCGGCGAGGGCGTCGGCGCCGTAGCGCAGGATCGCCGCGACCCCGGTGCTACGGGCGGCGCGGGCGGCGCCGCGGAACAGGCTCTCCTCGGTGGCGGTCATGCCGTCGGGGTTCGCGGCGGTGGTCACCAGGCCGGCGGGGCCGCGGCGTTCGACGCGCGGCACGACCATGCCCTCGGTGATCTCCTGGGTGAACAGGTCGGCGAACTTGTCCGCGGGCCACGGGGTGGGCGGGTTGGTCTGCGGGGTCAGGAAGTAGCCGCCGAGCAGGTTCTCCGGGCCCAGGCCGGTGGAGGCGACGATGTGCACCCCGGAAGCGCGGGAGAGGTTCTCGTACAGCGGCACGTCGCGGCCGTGGAACATGCCGGTGGCGTCGACGACGGTGCCGCCGCCGGCGGCGCGGAAGGCGCGGAGTTTGGCGAGCAGCGTCGCGAAGATCTCGGCGCGGTCGAAGTCGATGTCGTAGGCGTGCTGGGCGCCGGGCAGCACCGACAGCAGGGCCTCGTGGATCGCGACGACACCGAGGTCGTCGGCGGGGACGGGGCCGAGGACGGTGTGGACGGTGCGGGGCGCGGCGCCTGTCATCGGCACTTTCCTTTCGTCGACATCGCTGGTTACGCGACGTGGTGGCAGTCACAGTACGGATTCGGAATACAGACTGTCAAGTGAATTATCGAAACGACGTGTGACTGTACTCGCCGGTAAGTGCTGCGTCGAGGATAGGATTTCCGCCATGTCGCTCCGTGCCGCCCAGAAGCAGATGACCTACGAGCTGTTCCTCGCCAAGGCGCTCGAACTGTTCGGCACCAAGGGCTACGCCGCAACCACCATCGACGACATCGCCACCGCCGCCGGATCCACGAGAACCACCTTCTACCTGCACTTCTCGTCGAAATCCGACGTGATGAGCGCGCTGCTGACGAAGGTCGACTCGATCCTCACCGCCGCCGACGATCCGTCGCTGACCGAGGTCGTCGCCTCCGGCTCCCGCGCCCTGATCCGGCAGTGGCTCGACCGCAAACTCACCCAGTGGGACGAGATCGAGCCGTATATGACCGCCTCCTACCAGGCGGCCCACGAACCGGACGTCGCGGCGAAGACCGAGCAGTGGTTCGAAAGCGCCGTCGCCGACATGACCGCCGGTCTCGACCGGGCCGACAGGCTCGCCCCGGACCGCCGCCGCATCCGCTGCGTCCTGGCGTTCGGGCAGCTCGAACACATGTCGCGCCGCTACTTCTCGGTGGGCTGGCGCACCCCGCGCGAGATCTGCCTCGACGAACTCACCGCCTCGTGGTGCTACCTGCTCGACGCGCAGAACGACTGAACACCGGCGCGGTCACTCGCCGAGGGTCGCGCCGGTGGTGGCCTCGACGAGGATCGCCCGCAGCCAGGAGATGAACGCCGTGTCGGCCAGTCGCGGATTCCACACCATGTCGATCCCCAATGGCGGCACCGGCAACGGGAACTCCTCGATCCGCAGCGGCAACTGACGGCGCATCTGTGCCGCGACCCGCCAGGTGTGGATCGCGACCCCACCGGCACGCGCCACCAACTGCGGCACCATCAGAAAATCCGACACCAGACCACCGATCCGGTAGGGCACCCCGGCCGCATCCAGCGCCGCATACGGAGTGATGCGGTGCCGCGCGTCGTAGGCGGTGTGCGGCACGGATTCGAGCAACTCCAGCGCCCCGGCGTCGGGAGCGGTGTCCGGGTGGGCGACGACCACCCACCGGTTCTCGTAGAGCCGCTCGCGCGGATAGGGCGCGGCGAACGCCTCCGACACGAGCACCACGTCCACCCCGTCGTCGGTGAAATCCGCCGGTTGCGGCTCGACGAAGGTGCGGATGCGCACCGTCGCGTGCGGGGCCCGCTCGCCGATCGCCCGCATCAGCTCCGCCCCGACCACGAAGGCGGTGCTGGTGGTCATCGCCAGGGTGATGGTGCGCGTGTCGCGGGCCGGGTCGAAACCGGGGAAGTTCACCACCCGCGCGGTCTGCCGCAGCACCTCCCGCAGCGGCGCGATCAGCTCGACGGCGCGCGGGGTGAGGACCAGCCCGCTCCCCTGCCGCACCACCAGTTCGTCATCGAGCAACCGCCGCATCCGGCCCAGCGCATGACTCATCGCCGGTTGCGTCATCCCGACCCGCGCGGCGGCGCGGGTGACCGAGCGTTCCTCGAGCACCGCCAGCAGCGGCACCAGCAGGTTGAGGTTCACCGCGGCCAGCCGCGCGAGGTCGGGATCGGCCGGATGCTCCGAAGGGCGGGTCACGCCCACGAACCTACCGAGCCGCCGTCGCGGTGCTCGGCAGTTCCCCGGTGGCCGCGGCGCGCCGCAGCCGCGGGATGGGGATGCGGTGGTTGATCGCCACCGCCACCCCCGCACCGTCCGGATGCCGCCAGTGCAGCAGCGCCGGTCCGCGCGGATCCTCGCCGGCCAGGACGGTGGGCTCCCCGTCGACGGGCAGGTGCCCGATCGCCTTGAGATGCAGTCCGAACTGCTCGGTCCAGAAATACGGATCGGCGTCGAACTCGGGTGCGGCGTCGCCGAGCAGCACGGCCGCTGCGGCGATGCGGGCCTGCTCGATCGCGCTGTTCCACAACGGGATCCGCCGCACCACCCCGCGGACCGGTACATGGGCGACGTCGCCGGCGGCGACGATGCCCGGCGCGACCCGCCCACGCGAGTCGGCGACCAACCGCCCGTCGGTGAGCACCCCGGACCCGTGCAGCCACTCGACGTTCGGGATGTCGCCGATCGCGGCGACGACCAGCTCGGCGGTGACGCGGCTGCCGTCGTCGAGGGTGATCGTCCCGGCCGCGAAGCCGGTGGCGGTGCCGTGGACGAGCTTCACCCCCGCGGCGGTGGCGGCGGTGGTGAACAGGTCGGACAGATACGGCCCGAACTGCGGGCGCATCGGGGCGGTGTCGGCGACGACGGTGACCTCGCAGCCGGCCTGCGCCGCGGCGGAGGCGACCTCCATGCCGAGCGGGCCGGCGCCGACCACCGCCACCGACGGCCGCCGGGCGAGCCGCTCGCGCAGGGCGAGGGCGTCGTCGAGGGTGCGCAACACCAACGCGTCGTCTCCCAGCGGCCGGGGGCGGGCGCCGGTGGCGATGACGAGCCCGTCGAACTCCAGCGCGGCGCCGTCGTCGAGGTGCACGAGCCGTGCGTCCACGTCCAGGCCGACCGCGGCGACGCCGAGGCGTTCGGTGGCGCCGTGCGCGGGGGCGGCGAGTTCGTGGGAGCCGCCGTCGGTGAGCAGCGCCTTCGACAACGCCGGCCGTGAGTAGGCGGGGATCGGTTCGTCGCCGACGACGGTCAGCTGCCCGGTGAACCCGGCGGCGCGCAGGCTGTCGCAGGCGGTCTGCCCGGCGATGCCGTTGCCGACCACCACGATCCGCTCCATGCCGGTGCCCAGGGGAACTGCGGTGCTCATGCGAGCTTCAGGGCGGCGACGGGACACACCCGCACGGCGGCGCTCGCGGCCGCGGCCTGCGGGCTGCCCTCGGGCACCTCGGTGACGTCGAGGACGAGTTCGCCGTCGTCGTCGAGGTGCATCAGCTCGGGGGCGGCCTCCTCGCACAGGCCGTGGCCTTCGCAGCGGGGACGGTCGAGGGTGATCTTCATGCGGGCACAACCTCCAGGATCTCGAGGGCGTCGATGGAGCGGGTGGTGTTGCCGGGCACCCGGATCGGCTCGGCGGCGACGAGGCGGCGGGCGTGCCGGGCCAGGGCGGCGATGATCGCGTGGGCCTCGAGGCGGGCCAGTCCCTGCCCGGCGCAGCCGTGCGGGCCGTAGCCGAAGGACAGGTGATCGACCGGATTGCGGGCCACCCGGAACGCATCCGGGTCGTCGTAGTGCCGTGGGTCGCGGTTGCCGGAGCCGAGCAGCACCGCCGCCTGCGACCCGCCGGGGATCAGGTGGCCGTCGATCTCGACGTCGCGGGTGACGGCGCGGCCCCAGGCGTGCAGCGGCGCCCAGTAGCGCAGCACCTCCGCGAAGGCGGACGGCACCAGCGCCGGATCGGCGCGCACGAGGTCGAACTGGTCGGGGAACGCCGCGAACAGCGCGATGAGGTTGCCGATCGAGGCGATGGTGGTGTCCACCCCGGCCCCGAGATACTGGTGGATGATGTGCCCGGCGCTGCCGGCGGGGACGGCGCCGCGCGCCTCGGCGTCGAAGATGCCGCGCCCGACCGAGCCGGGGGTCAGATCCTCGGCTTGCACCTGTGAGCACCACGCGTACAGCTCCCCGGCGATGGGGAAGTTCTCGGCGGTGCGCTGGTTCATCGGGCCGAGGACCTCCATGGCGGCCTGTCCCCAGCGCAGCATGTTCGCGCGTACCTTGCCGGTGAAGCCGATGAGGTCGGCGACGACCTCGAGCGGGAAGGCGCGGGCGAGGGCGTCGATCGCCTCGAAGGACCCCGTGGTGACGAGGTCGGCGACGAGCGTGTCGGCCTTGGCCTCGATGGTGGTCTTGAGTCCGCGCAGCGCGCGGGGCGAGAGGTTCTCGGTGAGGGTGGCGCGCAGTTCGGTGTGGACGGGTGGGTCCGAGGCCAGGGAGGTGCCGCGGAGGGCGTCGTTGGCGGCGGGGTTGAAGGCGATGGCGCGGGAGGAGAACGTCGCGGTGTCGGCGAGGGCGCCGCGGATGACGTCGTAGCGGGTCAGGGCGTAGACGTCGTGGCGCGGCAGGTACACCACGGGGCCGAGTTCGCGCAGCTGCGCGAAGGTCGGATAGGGGTCGACGAGGACGTCGTCGGCGAACAGGTCGACATCGGCGGAGGGAGGGCTGCTGGTCATGCCCTCAGTGAAGCGACCCCCCGAGGATTGATCCAACTCATAATGTGCATCCCCAATCATGCATAGCGTGCATGAGGTGGGTCAGTTGCGGCGGTCCCCGTTGCGGCCGGCGGCGTGCACCTCGATCCGTCCCCACCGGCGCAGCGCCGCGTCGCTCTCGGTCAGCCGCGCCGAGAGCACCGCGATGATCGTCTCCACCGCCCGGGCGCTCACCATCTCGTGGTGATCGCAGTCGAGCCGGTACTGGTGGATCTCCCCGGCGATCACGTTGTGCCAGGCCGCCACCGCCGGGACCGGGGTCTCCGAGCGGGCCGCGGTGAAGAACAATGCGTCCCCGTCGAAGGTGTCCGGTTCGTGCCGCCGCGCGGCGCGGGCGGTGTCGGTCGAGCCGGCGTGCAGCCGTTCGAGGTGGGCGGCGGTCAATCCGGTGCCGCCGCCGAACGCCTCGTCGAGCACCGCGGCGGCGTGTTCGAAGCTCGGCTCGCCGTCGTCGACAGGGAGACCGAGATCGCGCAGCATGTCGCGGGTGCCGACGGCCGGGGACGCCCCGACCACCAGGTGGCTGTCGAGCAGGGCGAGGGTGTCGACGATCTCCCCGGCGCGGCGCAGTTCGACGGCGACGGCGTGCGCGACCACCCCGCCGAGCGACCAGCCCAGCAGGTGATACGGGCCGTGCGGCTGCACCCGGCGGATCTCCCGCACGTAGTGGCGGGCCAGCGCCGTGATGGTGTCGTGCCGCGGACCACCGGACAGCGCCGGCAACTGCAGGCCGTAGACCGGCCGGTCGTCGTCGAGCCGGTGCGCGAGGGTGCTGTACGGCCAGGCCAGCCCCGCGGCGGGATGGATGCAGAACAACGCGGTGCCGGTACCGGGGCGCAGCGGCACGAGCACCCGGAACGCCTCGTCGATGCCGCTGCCCGCCTCGGACTCGCCGCTGCTCAGGTGCGCGGCGAGTTCCGCCGGGGTCGGGTGCGTGAAGATCGACGCGATCGGCACCCGTCGCCCGAGTCGTTCCCCGAGCGCCGGCAGCAACCGGGTCGCCAGCAGCGAGGTGCCCCCGAGATCGAAGAAGTCGTCGTCGACCCCGACCCGGTCGAGACCGAGATGCTCGGCGAACAGGTCGGTGACGAGCTTTTCGAGGTCGGTACCCGGTGCCCGGTAGTCGCCGGCCGGGGCGGTGAAATCCGGGGCGGGCAGCGCGGCACGGTCGAGTTTGCCGGCCGGGGTGAGCGGGATGTCGTCGAGCACGGTGATCACCGCCGGCACCATGTGCGGCGGAAGATGCTGCGCAACGAACGTTTTCACCTCGGCGGCGGTGACATCGGCGTCCGGGGCCAGGCGGAGGTAGGACACCGGCACGGCCTGCCCGGACGGCGCGGTGTGGCCGAGGGTGTGGGCGAAGACCACCTGCGGGTGCGCGGTCAGTGCCGCGTCGATCTCGCCGAGTTCGACGCGGAAGCCGCGGATCTTGACCTGGAAGTCGGTGCGGCCGACGTAGTCGAGGCGATGATCGGCGGTCCACCGCACCAGATCCCCCGTGCGGTACATCCGCTCCCCCGAGCCGGTGGGGTCGGGCACGAACCGGGCGGCGGTCAGCTCAGGCCGGTCGTGGTAGCCGCGGGCCAGACCCGGCCCGGCGACATACAGTTCCCCGGCCACCCCGACGGGCACGGGCTGGAGCCGCCCGTCGAGGACCAGGGCGCGGAAACCGCGGCTGGGGGTGCCGATGGTGACGGGTTCGCCGACGGTGAGCGGGTCACCGAGGGAGGTCATGATCGTCGCCTCGGTGGGGCCGTAGGCGTCGATCACCCGCCGCGACACCGCCCAGCGCGCCACCAGCTCCGGTGGCAGTGCCTCGCCGGCGACGAGCAGGGTGTGCAGCTCGGGGACGCTGTCCGGATCGAGCGAGGCCAGCGCGGTGGGGGTGATGAAGGCGTGGCTGACCCGCTGCGCGCGCAGCACCGCGGCGAGCTCGTCGCCGCCGTAGACGTGCGGCGGCACGACCGCCAGCGTCGCCGCGGCGCACAGCGCCATCATCTGCTCGAAGATCGACGCGTCGAAGCTCGGCGACGCCAGATGCGACACCCGGGCCGCGGCGGTGACCTGCAGCCGGTCGCGTTCCTCCCGGGCGAGGGAGGCCAGGCCGCGGTGGGTGACCGCCACGCCCTTGGGGCGGCCGGTGGAGCCGGAGGTGTAGATCAGGTAGGCCGGATGATCCGGGCGCAGCACCGTCGGCCGGTCCGCGGCGTCGATCGCTGCGACCGGCCCTTCGGTGAGGTCGATCTCGTCGAGGACGAGCCAGTCCACCTCGTCGGGCAGCGCGTCGCGGTGCGCGGCGACGGTGATGCCGATGCGCGCGGCGCTGTCGTCGAGCATGAAGGCGATGCGGTCGGCCGGATAGGTGGGGTCGACCGGCACGAACGCCGCGCCGCTGCGCACCGTCGCCCACACCGCGGTGACCGATTCGAGCGAGCGCGGGATCGCCAGGGCGATCACCTGTTCGGGTCCGGCGCCGCGGTCGAGCAGGTGCCGTGCGAGCCGATGCGCGCGGGCGTCGAGTTCGCGGTAGGTGACCTGTCGGTCGCCGTCGACGACCGCGACGGCATCCGGGGCGGCGGCAACAGCGGTGTCGAGCAGCTGCGGCCACAGCACCGCCGGTTCGGCCTCCGGTCCGGTCGCGGGCACCAGCGCGGTGTGTTCGCCGGCGGTGAGCAGGTCGAGATCACCGACGGGGCGGTGCGGGTCGGCGGCGATCGCGTGCAGCAGCCGGGCGAACCGGTCGGCGAAGCCACGCACCGTCTCGGCGTCGAACAGGTCGGTGGCGTAGACGAAGGCGGCGTCGAGACCACCCTCGGCGTTCTCCCCGACGAGCAGTTCGAGGTCGAAGTTGCACACCGTCGGGTCGAGGGCGACGCCCTGCACGCTCAGGTGCGGCAGCTCCACCGCGGGCAGCTCGGCGGTGTGGAATTCGATGGAGACCTGGAACAGCGGCGAATGCGCGGTCGAGCGGGTCGGGGCGAGCGCGTCGACGACCCGGTCGAAGGGCAGATCGGCGTGCGCGAAGGCGTCGAGGTCGCTGTCGGTGACGGCGGCGAGCAGCTCGGTGAAGGACTGCTCGGCGGATACCGCGGTGCGCAGCACGACGGTGTTGACGAACATGCCCACCAGATCGTCGAGGGCGCGGTGCCCGCGACCGGCGATCGGGGAGCCGACGGCGATGTCGTCGCTGCCGGACAGCCGGGCCAGCAGCACCGCGAACGCCGCGTGCACGGTCATGAACACGGTGCTGTGCCGGGCGGCGGCGAGTTGCTGCAGCCGGGCGAGCAGCTCGGCGTCGACGGTGAAGCGGGTGATGTCGCCGCGGAAGGACTGCTGCGGCGGCCGCGGCCGGTCGGTGGGTAGCGGCAGCACCTCCGGCAGTCCCGCGAGGCGCTGCTGCCAGTAGGCGGTCTGGTCGGCGGCGAGGGTGCCGGGGCCGTCCGGGTCGCCGAGCCGGTCGAGCTGCCACAGGGTGTAGTCGGCGTACTGCACCGGCAGCGGACCGAACGCCGGGGTCTCGCCGCGGCTGCGGGCGGCGTAGGCGATCATCAGGTCGCGGGCGAGCGGGCCGGTGGAGCCGCCGTCGGCGGCGATGTGGTGCACGACCAGCACGGCGAGATGGTCGTCGCGGCCGAAGGAGAACACCCGTGCCCGCACCGGGATGTCGACGGTGACGTCGAATCCGGCGCCGAGGAAGTCGGCGATGGCGGTGTGCACGGTGTCCTCCCCGGCGGGCACCACGTCCAGCGGCAGCGGGGCGTCGGCGGCGGCGAGGATCCGCTGGTGCGGTCCGGCCGCCGACGCCGGGTAGACGGTGCGCAGGCTCTCGTGCCGGGCCAGCACGTCGTGCAGGGCGGCGCCGAGCGCGGCCGGGGACAGATGCCCGGACAACCGGATGGCCAGGGGGATGTTGTAGGCGGCGGAGGTCGGGTCGAACTGGTTGATGAACCACAGTCGCTGCTGCGCCGGGGAGAGCGGGATGTGCTCGGGCCGCGGTGCGGCGACCGGGCCGGAGGTGGTGCCGGCGGCGGGTTCCTCGACCTCGGGGGTGGGTCGGTCGTCGAGGTGCGCGGCGAGCGCGGCGACGGTGGGGGCTTCGAACAGGGCGCGTACCGGCACGGGCCGGCCGAGCCGGTCGCCGAGGCGGGCGACGGCGCGGGTGGCGAGCAGCGAATTGCCGCCGAGGTCGAAGAAGTTGTCGTCGACGCCGAGCCGGTCGAGACCGAGGATCTCGGCGAGTTCGTCGGCGACGAGCGACTCGAGCGGGTCGGTGGGTGCCGGGCGGTCGCCGGTGCCGACGGTCAGCTCCGGTGCCGGCAGGGCGGCGCGGTCGAGTTTGCCGACCGGGGTCAGCGGGATCTCGTCGAGCACACTGATGACGGTGGGCACCATGTGCGCCGGAAGAAGCTCGGCGACATGGGCTTTCACCGAGACTGGGTCGATGTCGGCGCCGGGTGCGGGGTGCAGGTGGGCGACGAGGACCGTCTCCCCGCTCGGGGCGCGGTGCGCGACGGTCGCGGCGAACCCGACGGCCGGGTGGGCGGCGAGCACGGCGTCGATCTCGCCGAGTTCGACGCGGAAGCCGCGGATCTTGATCTGGAAGTCGCTGCGCCCGACATATTCGATGCGCAGATCCCGCCGGTCGAGGTCACCGACCCAGCGCACCAGATCTCCGGTGCGGTACATGCGTTCGCCGGGGGCACCGTAGGGGTCGGCGACGAACCGGGCGGCGGTCAGCGCGGGCCGGGCGTGATAGCCGCGGGCCACGCCCCAGCCGGCCAGATACAGCTCACCGACGGCGCCGAACGGCACCGGCCGCAGCGCGGTGTCGAGGACGACGGCGTGCACCCCGCGCAAGGGTCCGCCGAGGGTCAGCGGGTCGTCGACACCCAGGGGATCGCTGATCGCGGCCATGATGGTCGTCTCGGTGGGCCCGTAGGCGTCGACGAGACGCCGCCCGGGCGCCCAGGTGGTCTGCAGGTCGGCCGGCCACGCCTCCCCACCGACCGCGAGATCGGTGAAGGCGGTCAGATCCGCCGGATCGAGGGAGGCGAGCGCGGCGGGGGTGATGAACCCGTGGGTGACCCGCTGCTCGCGCAGCAGCGCGCCGAGTTCGGCGCCGCCGACGATGTGCGGGGGCACGACCACCAGCTCGGCGCCGGACCCGAACGCGAGGAGGTATTCGAAGATCGACGCGTCGAAGCTCGGCGACGAGACGTGCATGACCCGCGCGCCGGGACCGGCACCGAAGCGACCGCGCTGATCGCGGGCGAAGTTCTCCAGGCTGCGGTGGGTGGTGAGCACACCCTTGGGGCGGCCGGTCGAGCCGGAGGTGTAGATCAGGTAGGCCGGGTGATCGAGCCGCAGCGCGACGGTGCGGTCGGTGTCGTCGATCGTGGCGGTGCTCTCCCCCGCGGCGTCGCGGTCGAGGTCGTCGAGCAGCAGCCACGGCACCGTGTCCGGGAGCTGGTCGCGGTGCGCGGTGGTGGTCAGGCCGACGGTGGCGCCGCAGTCGTCGAGCATGAACGCGACGCGTTCGGCCGGATAGCGCGGGTCGACGGGCACGAACGCCGCGCCGGTCTTGGTGATCGCCCACATCGCGGTCACCGACTCGACGGAGCGGGCGATGCCGACGGCGACGAAGGTTTCCGGGCCGGCGCCGTGGCGCAGCAGCACCCGCGCCAGCCGGGTGGAGCGTTCGTCGAGGTCGCGGTAGGTCAGCACCCGTTCCCCGTCGCGCAGCGCCGGCTGATCCGGGTGTGCGGCGGCGGTCGCGGCCAGCAGGTGCGGCAGGGCGACGTCGCTGCCCCCGGCCGGTCCGTGCACCGGCAGCAGCGCGTCCTGCTCGGCGGTGGTGAGCGCCGGCAGCGCGGTGATCGGGGCGGCCGGGTCGCCGGTCAGGGCGTCGAGCACGGCGGTGATGCGTGTGGCGATCGCGGTGACGGCGTCGCGGTCGAAGACCTCCGGCAGGTACTTCATGCGCAGGTGCACCGCGGTGTCGGTGTGCACGACCACCGACAGCGGGTAGTGCGCGGCGTCGCGGCCGGTGATGTCGGCGACCCGCATGCCACCGAGGTCGGTGTCGCGGTCGAGGCCGGCGCGTTCGACCGGATACGACTCGAAGACGGTGAGGGTGTCGAACCGCACCGCGGCCCCGAGATGCCGGTCGAGGGTGCCCAGGTCGAGATGGTGGTGATCGAGCAGCGCGACCTGTTCGGCCTGCACCCGGTCGACGAGCCCGCCGACGGTGTCGCCGGGCCGCACGGTGATGCGCACCGGGACGGTGTTGATGAACAACCCGACCATCGCCTCGATGCCGGGGATCTGCGGCGGCCGCCCGGAGACGGTCGCGCCGAACACCACGTCGGTGCGGCCGGTGAGCGCGCCGAGCACCACACCCCAGGCGGTCTGCACCAGGGTGTTGACGGTGACGCCGCGGGCGGTGGCGGTGTCGTGCAGCCGCACCGACAGGCCGGTGTCCAGGTCCAGGTCGAGGTCCTCGGAGATCCCGGCGGTGGTGCCGGGCCGGTGCTGCGGGGCGAGCAGGGTCGGCTCGTCCACCCCCGCGAGGGCGCGGCGGTAGGCGTCGAGAGAGGCCTGCGGGTCAAGGTCGGCGAGCCAGGTGAGGTAGCTGCCGTAGTGCGGTGCCGGCGGCAGTGCCCGCTGGTCCGCGTCGGTGGCGTAGAGCATCAACAGTTCCCGGATCAGCACCGGGGTGGACCAGCCGTCGAGCAGCAGATGATGATTCGTCAACGCCAGCAGGTGCCGGCCCGGGCCGGTGTGCACGACGGTCGCGCGCAGCAGCGGCGCGGTCTCGGTGTCGAAGCGGGTGCGCCGATCGAGGGCGAGCAGCTGCGCGGCGGCGTCGTCGGGGTCGGGGTCGTCGCTGGTGTCGGCGACGGTGAACGGCACCTCCACGTGGGTGGGGATGACCTGCACGTGCCCGTCCCCGGCGGCGGGGAACGCCGCGCGCAACGCCGGATGCCGGTCGAGCAGCAGCTGCAGGGAACGGCGCATCCGACTCGCGTCGACCTCACCGCGCAGGTCGAGCACGAGCTGCACGATGTAGGCGTCGGGGCGGTCCCCGGCGAGCAGGGCGTGGAAGAGCAGACCGGTCTGCAGCGGCGCGGTCGGCCACACGGTGTCCAGGCGCCCGTAGCGCTGCTCGAGGCGTTCGATGACGTCCTGGTGCAGTCGCACCAGCGGCAGATCCGAGGGGGTCAGGCCCCCGGCGTGCGGGCTGCGGGTGTGCCGGGTCAATGCGGTGGCGGCGGTGGCGAAGTGGTGCGCGAGGGCGGTGACGTCGGCGTCGTCGAGCAGCCCGGCCGGATACGACCAGTGCACCTTGAGCACCGGACCGGTGGGGGTGTCGGCGGTGACGGCGTTGATGTCGAGCACCGCGGCGGCGGGCATGTCCGGGCTCTGCGCCCCACCGCGTGGGAAGCCGTCGATGGGCAGCCAGGGGGTGTCGGTGTCGGTGACCCCGGCGGTGGGGCGGCCGAGATAGTTGAAGCTGACCTGCGGGGCCGGCGCGTGCGCCAGGTCGGCGGCGGTGTCGGGGTCGAGATAGCGCAGCAGCCCGAAGCCGGTGCCGTGGTCGGGGACGGCAGTGAGGTGTTCCTTGACGGTCTTGACGGCGCGACCGGCGGCCGGGCCGGCGGCGAGCGCGTCGTCGAGGTCGATTCCGGTCAGGTCCAGGCGCAGCGGGTGGATGGTGGTGAACCAGCCGACGGTGCCGGACAGGTCGGCGCCGGCGGCGGCGGTGCTGTCGCGGCCGTGCCCTTCGAGGTTGAGCAGCAGCGAGGTCGGGTCGTGGCCGCGGTCGCGGCGCCACGCCGCCACCGCCAGGGCGAGCGCGGTGAGCAGCCCGTGGTCGACGGCGCCGTGGAAGGCGGTGGGCACGGCGGTGAGCAGCGCTTCGGTGACCGAGATGGGCAGTTCGGTGGCGACGGTGGTGACGGTGGCGTTGGTGTCGCGCGCCGGATCGAACATCCGGTGCCCGAGCGGCGGGTTCGGTCCGTCGAGCACTCCGCGCCAGAAGTCGAGTTCGGTGCGGCGCTCGGGGGCGGCGTCGCGCAGGGCGTGGGCCCAGCGGCGCACGCTGGTGCCGGTGTGCGGGGGCAGCAGCGCACCACTCGGGGCGCCGCCGGCCGCGGCGGCCGCCCACGCGGCAGCCAGATCGGGGACGAGGATGCGCCAGGACACCCCGTCGACGGCGAGATGGTGGATGACGATGAGCAACCGGCCGGCGCCGCTGGTGGCGTCGAACCACACCAGCTGCACCACCCGCCCGCTGTGCGGGTCGAGGCGGTCGGCGGCGGCGTCGAGTTCGGTGGCGGCCAGGGCGAAGAAGTCGTCGCTGTCGGCGGCGCTGGTGACCGGCACCCGGTGGACGACGGTGTCGACGTCGACGCTGCCCGGGGCGGGTACGTGCAGCACGTGTCCGCCGGGAGCGTCCGGCGCCGGACGCAGCTGCACGCGCAGCATGTCGTGCCGGTCGAGGACGGCGGTGACGATCGTCCGCAGCGTCGCCGCGTCCAGGCCGGTGGGCAGGCGCAGCAGCAGCGCCTGCGAGTAGCGGCCGATGCTGCCGCCGCGGTCGAGCATCCAGTGCGCGATCGGCGGTAGCGGCATGTCCCCGACCCCGCCGCCGGGCAGCTCGGCGAGGGTCTCGGCGGGGGCGGCGGTGCCGACGACCGCGGCGAGCGCGGCGGGGGTCTTGTGTTCGAACACCTCGCGCGGGGTCAGGTCCAGGCCGGCGGCCTTGGCGCGGGAGACCAGCTGGATGGACATGATCGAATCGCCGCCGAGGGCGAAGAACGAATCGTCCACCCCCACCGTCGGCAGGCCGAGGACCTGCGCGAACAGTTCCACCAGCACCGTTTCGGGGCCGCGTGTCGGGGCGCGGGAGACGGTGGTGCGGGCGGCGAAGTCGGGGGCGGGCAGCGCACGCCGGTCGAGTTTGCCGGTCGCGGTGACCGGCAGCGTGTCGAGCACCATCAGGGTGGACGGCAGCATGTACGCGGCGAGTTCCCCGGCGGCATGCTCGAGCACCACGTCGACGTCGAGATCGTGGCCGGTCTCGGGCACCACGTAGCCGACGAGACGTTCCGTGCCGGCGGCGTCGTCGGTGTGGACGACGACCACGGCGCGGCCGACACCGGGGGCGCGCAGCAGCGCCGCTTCGATCTCGCCGAGTTCGATGCGGAACCCGCGCAGCTGCACCTGGAAGTCGGCGCGGCCGAGATATTCGATCTCGCCGTCGCGGGTGCGGCGCGCCAGGTCCCCGGTGCGGTAGAGCCGGTCGCCGGGGGCGCCGTGCGGGTCGGCGACGAACCGGGTGGCGGTCAGATCCGGGCGGTGCAGATAGCCGCGGGAGAGTTGGGCGCCGGAGACGTACAGTTCGCCGATCACCCCGGTGGGCACCGGATGCAGCCGGCTGTCGAGGATGTGCAGGCGCAGCGACGGCAACGGCGACCCGATCAGGCTCGCCGCGGCGGTGGCGGCGAGGTCGCGGGTGATGGTGCGGGCGGTGACGTGCACGGTGGTCTCGGTGATGCCGTACATGTTCACCAGCGTCGGGGCGGTGTCGTCGTGGCGCCGGTACCAGCGGTCGAGCTGTCCGAAGTCGAGGGCTTCCCCACCGAAGATCACCCGGCGCAGCGCCGGCAGGTCGGTGCCGGCGGCGCGGTCGGCGTCGATGAGCTGGTAGAAGGCCGTCGGGGTCTGATTGAGCACGGTGACCCGTTCGCGGCGCAGCAGCGTCAGGAACTCCTGCGGGTTGCGGGCGGTGTGGTAGTCGACGACGACGAGCCGGCCGCCGTGGGCGAGCGCACCCCACAGTTCCCACACCGAGAAGTCGAAGGCGTAGGAGTGGAACAGTGTCCACACATCGGAGGCGTCGAAACCGAACATCTCGGTGGTGTCGGTGAGCAGGGTGACGACGGTGCGGTGCGGCACCATCACGCCCTTGGGGCGGCCGGTGGAGCCGGAGGTGTAGATGACGTACGCCGCCGCATCGGGGTGCACGCGCGGCAATCCGTCACCGCCACCGGGCATCTCGTCGAGGCGGGTGCGCACGGCCGGGTCGTGCAGGTCCACGACCGGTGGGGTGTGCGGGGGCAGGGCGGTGGCGTGGTCGGCGGAGGTGAGCAGGCACACCGGGGCCGCGTCGTCGAACATGTACGCGAGCCGGTCCGGCGGGAACGCCACGTCGATGGGCAGATAGGCGGCGCCGCTGTGCAGCACGGCGAGCAGCGCGACGATCAGGTCGGTGCCGCGCGGCAACGCGACGGCGACGAGCCGGTCCGGTCCGGCGCCGTGCTCGACGAGCAGCCGGGCCAGCCGCTGCACCCGGTCGGTGAGTTCGTCGTAGCGCAGCGTCCCGTCGGGGGCGGTGACCGCGGTCGCGGCCGGATCGAGTCCGGCGCCGCGGGCGTACAGATCGAGCAGGGTCTCCGTGGCGCGACGCAGCGGCATCGGGGTGGCGGGGCGTTCGTCGTCGGTGAGCAGATCGACGTCGCCGATGGGGCGGTGCGGGTCGGCGGTGACCGCGTCGAGCAGCCGCACCAGCCGCTGCGCGAACGAGGCGACGGTGCCGGGGTCGAACAGGTCGGTGGCGTAGGTGAACGCCGCCGGCATCCCGCCCCTCTCCCCCACCCCGGCCGGGTCGGGGTCCTGCAGGGTCAGTTGCAGGTCGAACTTGGCGACGGGCAGCTCCGGGTCGAGGGCGTCGACCTCGAGCTCGGGCAGCACCAGATGCGCCTGTTCGGTGTTGCCGTATTCGAGCACCACCTGGAACAGCGGGGACCTGTCGGTCTCGCGAGCCGGGGCGAGCACGTCGACGAGGGTTTCGAAGGGCAGCTCGGTGTGCCCGAAGGCGGCGAGGTCGATCTCGCGGGTGCGGTGCAGGTGGTCGGTGAACGACAGGGCGCCGTCGACGGGGGTGCGCAGCACCACGGTGTTGACGAACATGCCGACCAGATCGTCGAGGGCGCGGTGGCCGCGCCCGGCGACCGGGGAGCCGACGACGATGTCGGCGGTGCCGGTCAGGCGGGCCAGCAGCGCCGCGAACGCCGCGTGCACGGCCATGAACACGGTGGTGTCGTGCTCGGCGGCCAGCGCCTCGAGGCGCCGCTGCACGTCGGCGGGCACGGTGAAGCGGTGCAGGGCGCCGTGGAAGCTGCGTTGGGTGGGGCGCGGCCGGTCGGTGGGCAGCGGTAGCAGTTCGGGGGCGTCGGCGAGGGTGTCGCGCCAGAACCGCAGCTGCGCGGCGGCCAGGGAGGTCGCCTCGTCCGGGTCGCCGAGCAGCCGGCGCTGCCACAGGGCGTAGTCGGCGTACTGCACCGGCAGCGGCGCCCGATCCGGGCCCTGCCCGCCGGTGCGGGCGGTGTAGGCGAGCATCAGGTCGCGGGCCAGCGGCGCCATCGACGAGCCGTCCGCGGCGATGTGATGCACCACCACCGCCAGGACATGGGCGTGCTCGTCCAGGCGCCACAGCCGCAGCCGCACCGGCACCGCCGCGGCCACGTCGAAACCGGCCCCGACGAAGTCGGCGAGTTCGGTGGGCAACTCCTCGGCGGTGACCGGCCGGGCGGTCAGCGCGGGCAGCACCCGGTCGGTGTCGACGACGACCTGGCGGGGACCCTGCTCGTCGCCGGGATACCAGGTGCGCAGGCTCTCGTGCCGGTCGAGCACGTCGCGCACCGCCGCGGTCAGCGCCGCGACGTCGAGGCGGCCGGACAGGCGGATGGCGAGCGGGATGTTGTAGGCGGCGGAGGTGATGTCGAACTGGTTGACGAACCACATGCGTTGCTGCGCCGGCGACAGCGGCAACCGTTCGGGCCGCTCGGCAGCGACCAGCGGTACCCGCCCGTGCCCACCGTGATCGTCGAGGATCCGTGCGGCCAGTGCCCGCACCGTGGGGGCCTCGAACAGGGCGCGGACCCCGGCGTCGGTGCCGAGCGCGGCGTTGAGGCGGGCGACGACGCGGGTGGCGATCAGCGAGTTGCCGCCGAGATCGAAGAAGTTGTCGTCGACGGAGACCTGCGGGTGCCCGAGGACCTCGGCGATGATCTCGGCGACGGTGGCCTCGAGATCGGTGCTCGGGGCGCGGTAGTCGCCACCGAGCCGCGTCAGGTCCGGCACCGGCAGGGCGCGGCGGTCGAGTTTGCCGACCGGGGTCAGCGGCAGCTCGTCGAGCACCACCACCGCGGCGGGCACCATGTGGCCGGGCAGCCGCGCCGCGGCCCAGGCGCGCAGCGCCCGCGGATCGATCTGCGCGGCGGTGGTGTCGGTGGTGTCGGGCAGCACGTAGGACACGAGCACGGTGTCGCCGCTGGGTGCGGTGTGCCCGATGGTGTGCGCGAAGGCGATCGCGTCGTGGGCGGTGAGGGCGGCGTCGATCTCGCCGAGTTCGATGCGGAAGCCGCGCACCTTGACCTGGAAGTCGGAGCGGCCGAGGTATTCGACGGTGCCGTCGTGCCGCCAGCGCACCACATCGCCGGTGCGGTACATGCGTTCGCCGGGGGTGCCGTAGGGGTCGGCGACGAACCGGGCGGCGGTCAGGTCGGGGCGGCGATGGTAGCCGCGGGCCACCCCCGGCCCGGCGATGTACAGCTCGCCCGCCACCCCGACGGGGACGGGCCGCAGCCGGTCGTCGAGGACGGTCTGGTGGAAGCCGACCGCGGGGCCGCCGATGGTGACGGTGTGCCCGGGCCGCAGCTGCGGGCTCACGCTGGTCTCGATGGTGGCCTCGGACGGGCCGTAACCGTTGAACATGCGCCGTCCCGGCGCCCAGCGCGCCACCAGCTCCGGTGGGCAGGCCTCACCGGCGACGACGAGGACCTCGAGGTCGTCGAGTCCGGTGGGGTCGAGGGACGCGAGGGCGGTGGGGGTGATGAAGGCGTGGGTGACCTTCTCCTCGCGCAGCAGCCGGGCGAGTTCGTCGCCGCCGTAGACGTCCGGCGGCACGATCACCAGGGTGGCGCCGGCGCAGAACGCCTTGGTGAACTCGAAGATCGACGCGTCGAAGCTCGGCGACGCCAGGTGTGAGACGCGGGCCCGGTGGGTGATGGTGAAGTGGCTGCGCACCTCGGCGTTGAGGTTGGTCATGCCGCGGTGGGTGACCACCACGCCCTTGGGGCGGCCGGTGGAGCCGGAGGTGTAGATCAGATAGGCCGGGTGGTCGAAGTGCAGCGGAGCGGTGCGATCGGCGTCGGTGATCGACGCGTCGCTCGTCGCCGCGATCCGGGCGGCGACCGCAGCGTCGTCGAGCACCAGCCACGGCACCTCGGCGGGCAGCGCGTCGCGGTGCGCGGCGGTGGTGATGCCGAGGGCGGCGGCGCTGTCGGTGAGCATGTAGCTCACCCGCTCCGGCGGGTAGGCGGGGTCGACGGGCACGAACGCCGCGCCGGTCTTGGTGACCGCCCACACCACCGCGACCGAGTCGACCGAGCGGGTCAACGCCAGCGCGACCACCGTTTCCGGCCCGATCCGGTGCTCGTCGACGAGCAGCCGCGCCACGCGGGTGGACCAGGCGTCGAGTTCGGCGTAGGTGACCTGCCGGTCGGCGAAGCGCAGGGCGACCGCGTCGGGCAGGATCGCGGCGATCGAGGTGAGCAGTTCCGGCCACAGTTGCGGGGAGACCGGCGGCAGGCCCCGCGCCGGGGTCAGATCGGCCAGTTCCCGGTCGGTGACGATGTCGATGCTGCCCACCGCGATGTCGGGGGCAGCGGTGATCGCCTCGACGATGCGCACGAACCGGTCGGCGAACGAGGCGACGGTGGCGGGGTCGAACAGGTCGGTGGCGTAGGTGAACGACGCGCGGATGCCGGCGGGGCCGTCGGCGTCGGTGGTCTCGGCGATCGACAGCTGCAGGTCGAACAGCGCCAGCATCGGATCGAGGTCGATCACCCGCACCGACAGATCGGGCAGTTCGATCTCGGGGCGTTCGGTGTCCTGGAATTCGAGCAGCACCTGGAACAGCGGGGTGTAGGCGGTCGAGCGGGGCGGGTCGAGGACCTCGACGAGCCGCTCGAACGGCACCTCGGTGTGCCCGAAGGCGGTCAGGTCGCCGGTGCGGATGCGGTCGAGCAGCGCGGTGAACGGCTCGTCGTCGTCGACCCGGGCGCGCAGCACCACGGTGTTGACGAACATGCCGACCAGATCGTCGAGGGCGCGGTGACCGCGCCCGGCGACGGGGGTGCCGACGACGATGTCGTCGCTGCCCGACAGGCGGGCGAGCAGCACCGTCAGCGCGGCGTGCACCAGCATGAACACCGACGCGTCGTGGGCGCGGGCGATGTCGAGCAGCCGGCGGTGCGCGGCGGCGTGGAGGGTGAACGGGATGCGGGCGCCGCGCCGCGACGGTTGCACCGGGCGGGGCCGGTCCAGCGGCAGTTCGAGCAGTTCCGGGGCGCCGGCGAGGGCTGCGCGCCAGAACCGGAGCTGTTCGGCGGCCAGCGAGGTCGGGTCGGTGTCGTCGCCGAGCACCCGGTGCTGCCAGAGGGTGTAGTCGACGTACTGCACCGGCAGCGGGGTCCACTGCGGGACCTGCCCGGCGTGGCGGGCGCTGTAGGCGGCGATGACGTCGCGGGCCAGCGGCCCCATGGAGAAGCCGTCGGCGGCGATGTGGTGGGCGACGAGGACGAGCACGTGCTCGTCCTCGGTCAGGGCGAGCACCCGGATGCGGATGGGGATCTCGGTGGCCACATCGAATCCGGCCGCGAGGATCGGGGTGAGCTCGCTGTCGAGGTCGGTGCCGTCGTCGACGGTGAGCACCGCCAGATCCGGCACAACGGCGCCGGCGGGCACCACCACCTGCACGGGCCCGTCGTCGGTGAGCGGATAGCGGGTGCGCAGCGATTCGTGCCGGGCGACGACATCGCCGATGGCGTGCTGCAGCGCCGCCTGATCGAGCCGGCCGGTCAGGCGCAGGGCGACGGCGATGTTGTAGGCCGGGGAGGTGGTGTCGAACTGGTTGATGAACCACATCCGCTGCTGCGCCGGGGACAGCGGGACCGGGTCGGGGCGCGGCCCGGCCACCGGGGCGCCGCGCCCGGCGCCGGGGCGGTCGGGCTGGTCGAGGTGCGCGGCGAGATCGGCGACGACCGGATGGTCGAAGATCTCCCGGATACCTAGCTCACCGCCGGTGTCCGCGGCGAGCCGGGCGGCGGCGCGCATCGCGAGCAGGGAGGTGCCGCCGAGGTCGAGGAAGTGGTCGTCGGCGCCGACCCGGTCGACGCCGAGCAGGTCGGCGAAGACGGTGGCGACGAGCTGTTCGGTGGGGGTGCGTGGCGCCCGATAGCCACCGGCGGCGGTCGGTGCCGGCGGGGCGGGCAGCGCGTTGCGGTCGAGTTTGCCGTTGGGGCCGACCGGCAGCGCGTCGAGGACGACGAGGGCGGTGGGCACCATGTAGTCCGGCAGCTGCGCGGCCAGATCGGCGGTGACCGCGGCGGTGTCGATGCTGCGGCCCGGGGTGGGCACGAGATAGCCGGTGAGCCGGTCGTCGGCGCCGTGGTGGACGAGCACCACCGCCTGCCCGATCTCGTCGCGGGCGCGCAACACCTGCTCGATCTCGCCGAGCTCGATGCGCAGACCGCGGATCTTGACCTGGAAGTCGGTGCGCCCCAAGTACATCAGGGCACCGTCGGCGCGGCGGGTGGCCAGATCCCCGGTGCGGTACATCCGCTCCCCCGGCGCCCCGAACGGGTCGGCGACGAACCGGTCGGCGCTCAGCGCGGGGCGGTCGAGATAGCCGCGGGCGAGCTGGACGCCGGCCAGATACAGTTCGCCGGCGGCGCCGGCCGGTACCGGATGCAGCCGCGCGTCGAGCACGTAGGTGCGGGTGTTCCACACCGGCAGCCCGATCGGCACCGACCCGTGGTCGGTGTCGGTGGTGGTCCAGGCGGTGACGTCCACCGCGGCCTCGGTGGGCCCGTAAAGATTGTGCAGGGCGGTGTCCGGCAGCACCGCGCGCAGCGCGGCGGCGGTCTCGGCGGGCAGCGCCTCCCCCGACGCGAACACCTGCCGCAACGCGAGCGGCTCCCGGTCGCGGCCGTGCAGGGCGTCGACGAACACCGCGAGCATCGACGGCACGAAATGCGCCACGGTGACCCGCTCCTCGGCGAACAGTCGCAGCAGGTAACCGGGATCGCGGTGCCCGCCGGGGGCGGCGACGGCGAGGCGCGCCCCGACCTGCAGCGGCCAGAAGAACTCCCACACCGACACGTCGAAGGTGGCGGGGGTCTTCTGCACCACCGTGTCCTCGGCCGACAGCGGATAGGTGTGCTGCATCCAGCGCAACCGGTTGACGATCGCCGCGTGCGGCACCGCCACGCCCTTGGGGCGGCCGGTGGAGCCGGAGGTGAAGATCACGTAGGCGAGATGCGCGCCGGTCGGCTCCGGCCGATCCGCCGCCGTCAGGGCCGCCGGGGATTCGTCGTCGAGGTCGAGCCGGTCGATGCGCAGCACCTCCGCGCCGGTGTCCGGCAGGGCGTCGGCGACGTCGCTGGTGGTGAGCACCGCGATCGGGGCGGCGGTGTCGAGGACGTAGCGCAGCCGCTCGGCGGGATGGTCCGGATCCAGCGGCAGATAGGCGGCGCCGCTCTTGACGATCGCGTACATGCCGACGAGCAGATCCAGCGAGCGCGGCGCGGCGAGGGCGATCACCCGGTCCGGTCCGGCGCCGGCGCGCAGCAACCGCCGCGCGAGCCGGTTGGTGACCGCGTCGAATTCGGCGTAGCCGAGGGTGCGGCCGTCGACGGTGACAGCCGGGGCGTGCGGGGTCGCGGCGACCTGCGCGGCGAACAGTGCCCCGAGGGTGGTGGCGGGACCGGCGTCGGCGGCGGTGGCGTTCCACGTGTCGAGCACGCTGCGGCGTTCGTCGGCGGTGAGCAGATCCACATCGCCGACCGGCACCGCCGGATCGGCGGTGACCGTCTCGAGCAGCCGCACGAGACGCTGCCCGAGCGCGGCGGCGGTGGCGGGGTCGAACAGGTCGGTGGCGTAGGACAGCGCGCCGCGCAGCGCGTGGGTGCGGCCGTCGCTGTCGGCGACCGCGCCGAGCTGCAGGTGCAGGTCGAATTTGGTGGTGCGTGTGTCGATCTCGGTGATGTCGACGTCCAGGCCGGGCAGGGTCAGGTGCGCGCCGGTGGTGTCGGCGAAGGCGAGCATCACCTGGAACAGCGGCGAATAGGCCGCCGAGCGGGCCGGCACCACGGCGTCGACGAGCCGGTCGAACGGCAGGTCGGTGTGCGCGAAGGCCGCCAGGTCGGTGTCGCGCACCGCGGCGAGGAACTCGGCGAAGGACAGTTCGGCGGGCACCGCGGTGCGCAGCGCGATGGTGTTGACGAACATACCGACCAGGTCGTCGAGGTGGCGGTCGCTGCGCCCGGCGACGGGGGTGCCGACGACGATGTCGTCGCCGCCGGACAACCGGGCCAGCAGCACCGCGAGGGCGGCGTGCACGACCATGAATTCGGTGGCGGTGTGGGCGTGGGCGAGCTGCCGGATCCGCCCGTACAGCTCCGGGGCGATCTCGACGTCGACGCTCGCACCGCGGAAGGATTGCTGCGGCGGGCGCGGCCGGTCGGTGGGCAACGCCAGCAGATCGGGGGCGCCGGCGAGGATCTCGTGCCAGTACTCGAGCTGCCGGGCGGCGCGGGAGGCCGGGTCGTCGACGTCGCCGAGCAGATCCGCGAACCACAGGGTGTAGTCGGCGTACTGCAGCGGCAGCGGCGCCCAGTCCGGGACGGTGCCGGCGGCGCGCGCGGCGTAGGCGGTGACCAGATCCCGCGACAGCGGCGCCAGCGACGCGCCGTCGGCGGCGATGTGGTGGACCACCACGGCGAGCACGTGCTCGTCGTCGGCGACGCGGAACAGCCGCATCCGCAGCGGCGGGTCGACGGTGACATCGAAACCGGCCGCGACCACCGCGGCGACGTCCGCGTCGAGATCGTCGGTGACGGTGGGGGTCAGGTCCAGGGCGAGCGCGTCGACGGGCAGCACCTGCTGGATCGGCCCGGCCGGGGTGGCCGGGTAGACGGTGCGCAGCGCCTCGTGCCGGTCGAGCACATCGCGGGTCGCGGCGACCAGCGCCGCGTGGTCGAGGGCGCCGCGCAGCCGCAACGCGACCGGGATGTTGTAGGCGGCCGAGGACGGGTCGAGCTGGTCGACGAACCACAGGCGCTGCTGGGTGGCGGAGACCGGGATGCGGTCCGGGCGCGGCAGCACCGGCGCCGGGGCGGGCCGGTCGACGTCGTCACCGGCGGGCAGGTTCGCCGCCAGCGCCCGCACGGTGGGGGCCTCGAACAGCGACCGCACCCCCAGATCGGTGCCGAAGGCGTCGTTGATGCGGGAGATCACCCGGGTGGCGACCAGCGAGTTGCCGCCGAGTTCGAAGAAGCTGTCGTCGGCGCCGACCTCGGCGACACCGAGCTGGTCGGCGAAGATCGCGGCCAGCGCGGTCTCGGTGGGCGACATCGCCGCCGCCCCGCCGGCACCGGCGAAGACCGGCTCCGGTAGTGCCTTGCGGTCGAGTTTGCCGACGGCGGTCAGCGGGATCTCGTCGAGCACCATGATCGCGGCGGGCACCATGTGGGCGGGCAGCCGCGCCGCCAGCGCCGCGGACAGCTGCTCCGGGTCGAGGACACAGCCGGCGTCGGGCAGCACGTAGGACACGAGCATCTGTTCCCCGGAGGGCGCGGCGCGGCCGAGGGTGACGGCGAAGGCGACGTCCGGGCGGTCGCTCAGGGCGGCGTCGATCTCGCCGAGTTCGATGCGGAACCCGCGGATCTTGACCTGGAAGTCGGAGCGGCCGAGATATTCGACGGTCACCGAGCGGGCGGGACGGTGCGGGTCGCGGACCCGCCAGCGGGTGACGTCGCCGGTGCGGTACATGCGCGAGCCGGGCGGGCCGAAGGGGTCGGCGACGAAGCGGGTCGCGGTCAGGCCGGGCCGGTCGTGATAACCACGCGTGACGCCGGGACCGGCGATGTACAGCTCCCCGGCGACCCCGACCGGCACCGGATGCAGCCGCCCGTCGAGGATCAGCTCGTCGATGCCGCACACCGGGTGGCCGATGGTGACGGTCTCCCCCGGCACCAGCATGTCGGTGATGTTGCAGACGATGGTGGTCTCGGTGGGCCCGTACGCGTTGTACATCCGCCGCCCCGGTGCCCAGCGCGCCACCAGTTCCGGCGGGCACGCCTCACCTGCGACGGTGACCGCCTCGCATTCGACGCCGGTCGGGTCCACCGACGCCAGCGCCGCCGGGGTGGAGAACAGGTGGGTGACCCGTTCGCGGCGCAGCAGCGCCGCCAGTTCGTCGCCGCCGTAGATGTGGGCGGGCACCACCACGAGGGTCGCACCGATGCCGAAGGCGGTCATGTACTCGAAGATCGACGCGTCGAAGCTCGGCGAGGAGAAGTGCGACACCCGCGCCGCCGGAGGTGGGGCCAGGCGGGTGTGCAGGGTCGCCGACAGGTTCGCCAGGCCGCGGTGCGGCACCACCACGCCCTTGGGGCGGCCGGTGGAGCCGGAGGTGTAGATCAGGTAGGCGGGATGGTCGAACAGCAGCGTGCCCGGCCGGTCGTCGTCGGTGACCGGCTCCTCGCTCGCCTGCGCGATCCGCGCGTCGAGATCCGGATCGTCGAGGACGAGCCAGGGCACCGTGTCGGGCAGCTCGTCGCGGTGCGCGGCGGTGGTCAGGCCCAGGATCGCCCCGGAGTCGGTGAGCATGTACTCGATGCGCTCGGCCGGATACTTCGGGTCGACGGGCACGAAGGCGGCCCCGGACTTGGCGACCGCCCAGATCACCGCCACCGATTCGAGGGAACGGGCGATGCCGACGGCGACGAAGGTCTCCGGTCCGGCGCCGGCGCCGATGAGGACGCGGGCGAGCCGACTGGACCAGGCGTCGAGTTCGCCGTAGGTCATGCGCCGGTCCTCGCACACCACCGCCTCGGTGTCCGGCACCACCGCGGCGACCGCGCACAGGATCTCCGGCAGGGTCTGCGCGGAGCGGGCCGGGTCGCCGTGCGCCGGGACCAGCCCGGCGACCTCGTCGCTGCCGACGAACGGCAGATCCCCCGCGGGCAGGTGCGGGTCGGTGAGCACCGCGGTCAGGGCGCGGCCGAGTCGCCGGCCGGTGGTGGTGGCGGTGTGCGCGTCCACCAGGTCGGGCCGGTAGCCGGTGCGGACCTGCACGGTGGTGCCAGTGGTGTCGATCGCCACGCGCAGCACCGCCTCCGCGGGGGCGGGGGTCGGATCGTCGACGGCGAGCACCACCGGGCAGGCG